>NZ_JBEXCW010000142.1:0-13822 GCF_040605435.1 Streptomyces sp. NPDC005574 | reverse complement strand
CAGAACACCGCCTTCGGCCTCGGCTCCTACACCGAACTGCCCTCCTCCAACCCCGCCGTCCTCGCCTTCCTGCGCGAGTACGAGGACGACCTGGTGCTGTGCGTGCACAACTTCTCGCGGTTCGCACAGCCGACGGAGCTGGATCTGAGCGCCTTCGAAGGACGGCATCCGGTCGAACTGTTCGGCGGGGTCCGCTTCCCGGCCATCGGTGAGCTGCCGTACCTCCTGACCCTCGCGGGGCACGGCTTCTACTGGTTCCGGCTGCGCAAGGACGCCGTGTAGAACGCCCGCCGAACCCGGGCGGGGCGGTTTCCACCGCCCCGCCCGGGGCACCGCATCAGTAACACCCCCGACCCCCCGGGGAAAGGACGCGACGCCCATGTCGGAAGCCGTCATCCATACCGCCACCACAAGTCCCGGCCTCCTTGCGTCGCTGGACCCCCTGCTGCGGGAGTGGCTGCCGCGGCAGCGCTGGTTCGCGGGCAAGGGACGTCCGGTCACCGGGTTCTCGCTGGTCGCGGCCACCGAGCTGGTCCCGACCGGCGGAAAGCTGAGCCTGCACCACCTGCTGGTGCGCGCCCACCAGCCGTCCGCGCTGGGCGGCCCGGCCCACCCGGGTGACACCTACCAGCTCCTGATAGGCGAGCGCGAGGCGCTGCCACCCCGGCTGGCGCCCGCGCTCATCGGACACGCGCAGGACGGCCCGTTCGCCGGTCACACGGTCTACGACGCCCTGTACGACGCCCGGCCCGCCGAACTGCTCCTGGAGGCCTTGCGCACCGGGGCGAGGATCGGCGGGCTGCGTTTCGAGCGGGACGCGCACCAGGAGATCCGCGACGGACTCGTCCCGCGCCTGATGACCGCCGAGCAGTCCAACTCGTCGATCGTCTACGGAGATACGTTCATCCTGAAGCTGCTGCGCCGGATCGTGCCCGGCGTGAACCCCGACCTGGAACTGCCGCTGGCGCTGGCCCGGGAGGGCTGCCCGCGGGTGCCCGCGCCGACGGGATGGCTGCGGGCGGAGCTGGCCGGCCAGTCGTACGTCCTCGGCGTGCTGCAGCCCTTCGTGCAGGGCGCCTCCGACGGCTGGGAGCTGGCGCTGCGCGAACTCGCCAAGGGTGAGGACTTCAGCGCCGAGGCGCGCGAGCTGGGCCGGGCCACCGCCGAGGTGCACACCGCGCTCGCCCGGGCGCTGCCCACCGTCACCCTCGGCCACAGCCAGGTGGACCTGCTGGTCGACGGCATGATCGAACGCCTCGACGCCGCCGCACAGGCGGTACCCGCGCTCCGGCCGTACGCCCCGGGGTTGCGCTCCGCCTTCACCGCGCTCGCCGACCTGGCCGCCGAGGGCCGCACCTGGACCGCCCAGCGCATCCACGGCGACCTGCACCTCGGACAGTGCCTGCACTCGCCGGCCGGGCAGTGGTCCCTGATCGACTTCGAGGGCGAACCGTCGAAGCCGCTGGCCGAACGCCGGATGCCCCAGCCGATCGGGCGGGACATCGCGGGGATGCTGCGCTCCTTCGACTACGCGGCGCACTCCGCGGAGGTACCGGTACCGGGCTGGGCGGAGACCTGCCGGGCGGCGTACTGCTCCGGGTACGCGGACGTGGCCGGCCGCGATCCGCGCACCGACCCCGTGCTGCTGCGCGCCTACGAGACGGACAAGGCCGTCTACGAAGTCCTCTACGAGGCGCGGCACCGCCCCGACTGGCTGCCGGTTCCGCTGTCCGCGGTGCGCCGCCTCGCCTCGCCCGACCTGTCCTGACCTCACCCTGCGCCCAGGAGGCACCACCCGTGACCCCCCGCCCCCCGTCCAGCGGTCCGGATCCGAAGAAGACGGCCGAGGAGAGCACCAGCACCGCGCAGCCGGCCGCCGCGCAGAAGAAGAGGTCCGTGAGGAAGAGCGTGGAGAAGAGCGCGGAGAAAGGGCTGGAGACGGCCCGCAAGGCCGTGAAGAAGGCCGCCGAGAAGACGGTCGAGACGGTCGAGACGGCGACCGGGGAGAAACCTCCGGCGAAGAAGACGACGCGGAAGACCCCGGCGGCCGGGGCCGCGGCGACGAAGACGGCCGCGAAGAAGACCCCGGCGACCCAGGCCGCAGCGGAGAAGACGGTCGCGAAGAGGACGGCGGCCGCGAAGAAGGCCGTGGCGGAGAAGGCCGAGGCGAAGAAGACGGCGGCCGGGACCACCGCGGCGAAGAAGTCGCCGGCGCGGAAGGCCACGGCCGAGAAGACGGCCAAGAAGACGGTGGCCAGGACGGCGGCCGTCTCCAGCACTCCGGAGACCAGGACGGTCGTCGCGAAGAAGGCCACGGCGAAGAAGGCCGTGACGAAGAAGGCGGCCACGAAGAAGGCGACGGCGGGGACGGCTGTACCCGTGGCGGCTGCTGCTGCGGCGGCCGGGGCGGCTGCCGGTCCGGCGGACGCGGTGAAGAAGGCCGTCACCAAGAAAGCCGTCACGAAGAAGGCCGCTCCAACGAAGGCGGCGGCGGCGAAGAAGGCAGCGGCCGAGCGGGCGGGGGCCGAGACGGCGGCAGCCGCCACGGCCGAGACGGCCGTTGGTCCGAAGGACACGGCCAAGAAGGCCGTGACGAAGAAGGCGGCCGCGACGAAGGCGACCGCCAAGACGACCGTCGCGAAGAAGACGACCGTCGTGAAGAAGGCGACAGCCAAGAGGACGCCCGCCACGGAGGCGCCCACCAAGAAGGCGACAGCGAAGAAGGCGACAGCCGAGCCGGTCACCCCGGTCGAGCCGCTCACGGCGGCGGACGCCGTGACGGCGCCGGCGGAGGCCGTGGCCGCGCCGGCGGAGGCCGTGGCCGCGCCCGCCGAGGCACCCGCGCCCGTCCCCGTCCCCGCCGGGGACTCCGGCGACGCGCCGGCCCCCTTCTCCCCCGCCCTGGACGTCGGTGACCGGTGGCGGCTGCTCGACGGGGCGCACCACGCCCCGCACTCCGTGCTCGGCGCGCACCCGGCGCCCGGCGGCGGGATCACCTTCCGGGCGTTCCGGCCGTACGCCCTGTCGGTGGCGGTCGTCGTCGGCGAGACGCGGACGGAGCTGCACGACGACGGGGAGGGGTTCTTCTCCGGGGTGCTGCCGCTCGACACGGTCCCCGAGTACCGCCTGCTCGTCGCCTACGAGGAGACGGTCCAGGAGACCGAGGACGCCTACCGCTTCCTGCCCGCGCTCGGTGACCTGGACCTGCACCTGCTCGGCGAGGGCCGGCACGAGGAGCTGTGGAAGGCGCTGGGCTCCGAGCCGATGACGCACCAGGGTGTGGACGGCACCCGCTTCACGGTGTGGGCGCCGAACGCGCGGGGTGTGCGGGTGGCCGGCACCTTCAACTTCTGGAACGCCACCGGCCACCCCATGCGCTCGCTCGGCGGAACCGGTGTGTGGGAGCTGTTCGTGCCCGGCGTCGGCGAGGGCGAGCTGTACAAGTTCGAGATCACCCGGCCCGACGGTTCCAAGACGCTGCGGGCCGACCCGATGGCCCGCCGCACCGAGGTGCCGCCGCTGACGTCGTCGGTCGTCCACACCTCGCGTCACGTCTGGCAGGACGAGGAGTGGCTGGCCCGCCGCGTCGAACGGCCCGCGCACAAGGCGCCGTTCTCGGTGTACGAGGTGCATCTGCCGTCCTGGCGGCCGGGGCTCACCTACCGGGAGCTGGCGGAGGAACTGCCGTCGTACGTCAAGGACCTGGGCTTCACGCACGTCGAGCTGATGCCCGTCGCGGAGCACCCCTTCGGCGGGTCCTGGGGCTACCAGGTCACCGGGTTCTACGCCCCCACCGCGCGCCTCGGCGACCCCGACGACTTCAAGTACCTCGTCGACGCCCTGCACCGCGCCGGCATCGGCGTGATCATGGACTGGGTGCCCGCCCACTTCCCGCGGGACGCCTGGGCGCTGGCCGAGTTCGACGGCCGCCCGCTGTACGAGCACGAGAACCCGCTGCGTTCCGCCCATCCCGACTGGGGCACCCTGGAGTTCGACTACGGCCGGCGCGAGGTGCGCAACTTCCTCGTCGCCAACGCCGTGTACTGGTGCGAGGAGTTCCACATCGACGGCCTGCGGGTGGACGCCGTCGCCTCCATGCTCTACCTCGACTACTCGCGCGAGCCGGGCCAGTGGGTGCCGAACGAGCACGGCGGCCGGGAGAACCTGGACGCGGTGGCGTTTCTGCAGGAGATGAACGCGACGGTCTACCGGCGGGTCCCCGGCGTGGTGACGATCGCCGAGGAGTCCACGGCGTGGGACGGCGTCACCCGGGCCACCCACCACATGGGTCCGGGCGGCTTCGGCGGCCTCGGCTTCGGGCTGAAGTGGAACATGGGCTGGATGCACGACTCGCTCGGCTACATGAGCCACGAGCCGGTGCACCGCAAGTACCACCACCACGAGATGACCTTCTCGATGGTGTACGCCTACAGCGAGAACTACGTCCTGCCGATCTCCCACGACGAGGTCGTCCACGGCAAGGGCTCCCTGGTGTCGAAGATGCCGGGCGACTGGTGGCAGCAGCGGGCCAACCTGCGCGCCTACCTGGCGTTCATGTGGGCCCACCCCGGCAAGCAACTCCTCTTCATGGGGCAGGAGTTCGCCCAGGGCACCGAGTGGTCCGAGGCGCGCGGCCCCGACTGGTGGCTGCTCGACGCCGAGTACGGCGCGCAGGCGGACCACCGGGGTGTCCAGAACCTGGTGCGCGACCTCAACACCGTCTACCGGCACACGCCCGCGCTGTGGGAGCAGGACACCGATCCAGCCGGTTTCCAGTGGGTGGTCGGCGACGCGTCCGAGGACAACGTCTTCGCGTTCCTGCGCTACGACACGGACGGCAGCCCGCTCCTCGCGGTGTCGAACCTCGCGCCCGTGGTCCGCCACGAGTACCGGCTCGGCGTCCCGGACGACATCCCGGCCTGGCACGAGACCCTCAACACCGACACCGCGAAGTACGGCGGCAGCGACGTCCACCAGCCGGACCCGCTGAAACCGGAACCCCAGGGCTGGCACGGCCGCCCCGCGAGCATCAGGCTCACCCTGCCGCCCCTGTCGACGGTGTGGCTGCGCCCGGCCTAGTGCCGTGACCGGCTCACCCGGCGGCGGTCGAGCCCGTCCGGCGCTTGAGGACGAGGCCCTTCGGGCCGAAGGGGGGTCGGGGGGCACGGCCCCCGGGGACGGGAAGGGGCGGCGGGGGCGAGACCCCTCGTCGCCCCCACGCCCCTCTACGCACCACCGGCGGCACCGCCACCGCCGTCGGCGCCCACCCCCGCCTCCCCCAGAGCCGCCGGCAGGCGCCCCGTGTGCAGCACCCCTACCCGCTGCGTGGCCCGCGTCAACGCCACGTACAGATCACTCGTCCCGTACCGCCCCGGCTCCACCACGAGTACGGAGTCGAACTCCAGCCCCTTGGACTGCCGCGGGTCGAGCAGGACGACGGTCCGGGTGAGGTCGGGCTCGGCTCCCGCGGTCACCCCGTCCAGCCGCGCGGCCAGCTCGCGGTGCAGGTCACGGGGGGCGATGACGGCGAGCCGGCCCTCGGCCGGGGTCAGTTCCTCGACCGCCCCGGCGACCGCGCCGGGCAGGTCGTCGGTGGCGCGCACCCACGGCTTCACCCCCGTCGACCGCACCGAGCTCGGCGGTTCGAAACCGGGGTGCTCCGCGCGGACCACCGCCGCGGCGAGGTCCATGATCTCGGCGGGCGTACGGTAGTTGACGCCGAGCCGGGCGTGCTCCCAGCGGTCGCCGACGTACGGTTCGAGGATGCCGGACCAGGAACCGACGCCCGCCGCCTCCGCCGTCTGGGCGGGGTCGCCGACCAGCGTCATCGAGCGGGTCGGGCTGCGCCGCATGAGCAACCGCCAGGCCATCGGCGACAGTTCCTGCGCCTCGTCGACGATGATGTGCCCGAACGCCCAGGTGCGGTCGGCCGCCGCGCGCTCGGCGGCGCTGCGGTGGTCGTCCTCCTCGTGACGCTCGGCGAAGCGTTCCGCGTCGATGATGTCGTGCGCGGACAGGATCTCGGAGTCCTCCTCCTCCTTGTCGTCGAACTCGTAGGTCCGCGAGGCGAAGGAGACGTCGAGGACGCCCTGGGCGTAGGCGATCTGCGTCTCGCGTTCGCGTTCGGCGCGTGCCCGGGCCACCCGGCCGTCCTCGCCGAGCAGTTCGGCCGCCTCGTCGAGGAGCGGCACGTCCGCCACGGTCCACGCCCGGGTCACAGGGCGGCGGACGGCGTCCGCGTCCTCGGCGTCGAGGTGGCTCTCGGGGGCGGCGAGGAAGTCCGCGAGAAGTCGCCGCGGGGTCAGCCGCGGCCACAACTGGTCGATGGCGGACCACACTTCGGGATTGTCGGCGAGTTCGTCGCGGATCTGGGTGATGTCGCTCGGGTCGAGGAGGTTGGAGCCGTCGTAGGGGTCGGTGCCGATGCGTTCGGCGACCATGTCGGTGAGCGTGTTGAGGATGTGCCCCTCGAAGTGCTCGCGCGCCACGTTGTGCGGCAGGTTCGCCTCCCGGGTGCGTTCGCGGGCGACGCTCACCAGGCCGTCGTCGAGCATCAGGACCTCGCGGTCGTGCTCGATGGTGATCACCGGGTCGGGCAGCGTCTGCCGGTCGCGTACGACGGCGGCGAGGACGTCCGCCATGGCGGCGCGGCCCTTGACGGCGGCGGCCCGCGGTGTGTCCGTCGCCGTCGCCTTCACGCCGGGGAAGAGCTCACCGACGGTGGCGAGGAGTACGCCGGTCTCGCCCAGCGAGGGCAGCACCTCCCCGATGTAGCCGAGGAACGCCGGGTTGGGGCCGACGATCAGGACGGCCCGCTTGGCGAGCAGTTCCCGGTGCTCGTACAGCAGGTACGCCGCCCGGTGCAGGGCGACGGCCGTCTTGCCGGTGCCCGGGCCGCCCTCGACGACCAGCACCCCGCGGTGCGGGGCGCGGATGATCTCGTCCTGTTCGGCCTGGATGGTCTGCACGATGTCGCTCATCCGGCCGGTGCGCGCCGAGTCGAGCGCGGCGAGCAGCACGGCGTCGCCGGTCGGGTCCTCGTGTCCGGTGCGCTCCTGGTCGCCGAGGTCGAGGATCTCGTCGTGCAGGGCGGTGACCCGGCGCCCCTCGGTGGTGAGGTGCCTGCGCCGGCGCAGACCCATCGGGGTGTGGCCGGTGGCGAGGTAGAAGGGGCGGGCGACGTCGGCCCGCCAGTCGATGAGCATCGGGGTGCGCTCGGCGTCGTCGACGCGCAGGCCGATCCGGCCGATGTGGTGGCTGACGCCCGAGGTGAGGTCGACGCGGCCGAAGCAGAGGGAGCCGTCGACCGCGTTGAGCGCGGCGAGCAGTCCGGACCGCTCGGCGACCAGGATGTCCCGTTCCAGGCGGGCCTGCATGGGCGTGTTGCCCTGGGCGAGCGCGTCCGTGACGGCGCCCTCGGTGTCACCGCGCAGGGCGTCCACGCGCGCGTACAGCCCGTCGATGAATTCCTGCTCGCGCCGCAATTCACTGTCAGGAAAGTCGGTGTTTGACAATTCCACTCCCGCCCGGATATACTGTGCTCACTGAACTTATTGCGACCGAATTCCAATGAAGTCGCGAACCATTGAATATACGCAGAGAAATCCCCCGAGCGCAATTGCTCGGGGGATTTCTCATGCCCGGGTTCTCGTGTCCGGGCGGGACGCGGAGCGCCAGGCTCACAGAACGTCCGACAGCTCCTCCAGGAGCCGGCGCTTGGGTCGCGCCCCCACCATCGACTTCACCGGCTCGCCGCCCCGGAACACCATGAACGTCGGCATCGACAGCACCCGGTAGGCGTTCGTCGTCGTCGGATTGGTGTCCACGTCCAGCTGGACGACCTTGAGCCGCTCGCCCTCCTCCGCGGCGAGGGCGGTCAGCACCGGCCCCATCTGCCGGCACGGCGGACACCAGTCGGCGGTGAACTCCACCAGCACCGGCCGGTCCGCCCCGATCACCTCGGCCTCGAAGTCCGCGTCCGTCACCTCGGTCACGCCCGCCGCTTTGATCATCGTGTCCACCCTCCCAGTTCACACCCGGGCTCCGGACCTCCCGGAGCCAGCGCCTCGGCCGCCAGCTCGTCACGGGCCTGCTCGGCCCGCTCCAGCTGCTCGCCGACCTTCGCCCGTACGTCTCGCAGCTCGCCGATCAGCGCGTCGAGCTCGTCGAGCTTGCGCCGGTAGACCGCGAGCGAGGCGGGACACGCGTCGCCCTCCGGATGCCCGGCCCGCAGACACTCCACGAAGGGCCGGGTCTCCTCCAGGTCGAACCCGAAGTCCTGGAGCGTCCGGATCTGCCGCAGCAGCTTCAGGTCGTCCTCGTCGTACGTCCGGTACCCGTTGCCGCCCCGCCGTGCGGGCAGCAGCCCCCGGGACTCGTAGTACCGCAGCGTCCGCGTCGTGGTCCCGGCCCGTGCGGCCAGCTCGCCGATTCGCATACCGACGAACGTAAGCCTTGACCCCGACGTCAAGGCAACAGCGCCGGCGCACGGAAAGGGCCGCCCACCGAGGCGGGCGGCCTGCACATCCGTGGCACGACCAAGGAAGGAGGAAGGGAGGGGGGAAACCGGGCGACCGAGCCACGGGGGAGTACTCGGCCGCCCGGAGACGGTGGGGCGCAGACCGGCGGGCCGGGGGGCGGCAGCCGGCCCCGCCTCAGGCTCGGGCGAGTTCCTTCTCGCCGCCCTGCTCGGGCACACCGGCGGTCGTGTCGTCGGCGTCGTCGTCCAGCAGCGTCTTCTCGTCGAAGGGGAGCTGCCCGGCGAGCACCTGGTCGACGCGCTCGCGGTCGATCTCCTTCGTCCAGGTGCCGATCAGGACCGTGGCGACCGCGTTGCCCGCGAAGTTCGTCAGGGCGCGGGCCTCGCTCATGAAGCGGTCGATGCCGACGATCAGGCCGATGCCGTCCACCAGCGCCGGCTTGTGCGACTGGAGGCCGCCCGCCAGCGTGGCCATGCCCGCGCCGGTCACGCCGGCCGCGCCCTTGGAGGCGACGAACAGGAAGAGCAGCAGCGGGATCTGCTCCCCGACCGACATCGGCGTGCCCATGGCGTCGGCGATGAACAGGGACGCCATGGTCATGTAGATCATGGTGCCGTCGAGGTTGAAGGAGTAGCCGGTCGGGACGGTGATGCCGACCACCGGCTTGCTGACGCCCAGGTGCTCCATCTTCGCGATGAGCCGGGGCAGCGCCGACTCGGACGAAGAGGTCGACAGGATCAGCAGGAACTCACGGCCCAGGTACCGGAACAGGGTCAGGATGTTGAGGCCGGCGACCAGCCGCAGCAGCGTGCCGAGCACGATGAAGACGAAGAGGAAGCAGGTGGCGTAGAAGCCGAGCATCAGCACGGCGAGACTCTTCAGGGCGTCGACGCCCGCGGAACCGACGACGGCCGCCATCGCGCCGAACGCGCCGACGGGCGCCGCCCACATCACCATCGCGAGGATGCGGAAGACGAGCCGCTGGATGTGCTCGACCCCGCGCAGCACCGGCTGTCCGGCCGGGCCCATGGCCTGCAGCGCGAAGCCGGTGAGCAGCGCGATCAGCAGGGTCTGGAGCACCTCGCCCTCGGTGAAGGCGGAGACGATCGTGGTCGGGATGACGCCGAGCAGGAAGTCGGTGGTGTTCTTGGCCTCCGCGTCGACCTGCGCGTGCCCGACGTCCTTGATCGCGTCGGTCACCGCGAGGCCGGTGCCCGGCTCCAGGATGTTGCCGACGACCAGGCCGATGGCCAGGGCGATCAGCGACATGACCGTGAAGTACAGCAGGGCGATACCGCCGACCGCGCCGACCTTGGCGGCCTTGCGCACCGAGCCGATGCCCAGCACGATCGTGCAGAAGATGATCGGCGAGATCATCATCTTGATCAGGTTCACGAAGCCCGTACCGAGGGGCTTCAGCTCGACCGCGAAGTCCGGCGCGACCAGACCGACGGTGATTCCGATGGCGACCGCGACGATCACCGCGATGTAGAGATAGTGGGTGCGGTCCCGCTTGGCGCGGGGTGCGGCGGATGCCGTATCGGCTGCGCTGGTCACGGCGGCCCTCCTTGACGACGTCGTCGGCCTTACCGGCGTGCGGCTCACGTCCGGGGGTTCAGGGGAATGCCGTGACTATCTCCCGGCCTGTGAAGGCGGTCACCCTTCCGTTCATTTAGTTCACACCGACATCGGAGGCAGACTGACGCCATGCGCATCCCCGTCCCCCGGCCCCGCAGCCTCGCCGGCCAGCTCTTCGGCATGCAGGCCGTGCTGATAGCGGTCCTGGTCGCCGGCTACGCGCTGTTCACCTACGTCAGCGACCGCAGCCAGGCCGAGGACGCGGCGGGCCGCCAGGCGGTCGCGGTGGCCCGGTCGGTCGCGGACGCCCCCTCCGTCCGGGCGGCGATCGGCACCGCCGCCCCCTCGGCCGCCCTCCAGCCGTACGCCCTGCGGGTGCAGCGGGACACCGGGGTCGACTTCGTCACGATCATGGACCCGCGGGGCATCCGCTGGACGCACCCCCGGCCCGACCAGATCGGCCTGCACTTCCGCGGCAACATCGACCGGGCGCTGCGCGGCGAGACCTTCACCGAGACGTTCACCGGCACCCTCGGCGCGTCGGTCCGGGCGGTCACCCCGGTCGAGGACGACGACCGGCGGGTCATCGGCCTGGTCAGCGCCGGCATCAAGGTCGAGGCGATCAGCAAGCGGGTGCAGGGCCAGGTGACGGCGCTGCTCGCGGCCGCGGCCGGCGCCCTCGCACTGGGCGCGTTCGGCACGTACGTGATCAACGCCCGGCTGCGCCGTCACACCCACGGCATGAACGCGGCCGAGCTCAGTCACATGCACGACTACCACCAGGCCGCGCTGCACGCCGTACGCGAGGGGCTGCTGATGCTGGACGGGCAGTACCGTGTGGCGCTGATCAACGACGGCGGACGGGAGTTGCTGGGGGTGGGAGGTGACGTGGTGGGCAGGTCCGTCGCGGACCTCGGGCTGCCGGCCCCGCTGACGGGGGCGCTGCTGGCGTCCGGGCCGAGGGTGGACGAGGTGCTGCTGACGGCGGACCGGGTGCTGGTGGTGAACACCTCGCCGGTGTCCGGCGGAGAGCGCCGGGGCACGGTCGTCACGCTCCGTGATGTCACGGAACTCCAGTCCCTGATGGGCGAGTTGGACTCCGAGCGCGGCTTCACCCAGGCGCTCCGCTCGCAGGCGCACGAGGCGGCGAACCGGCTGCACACGGTCGTCTCGCTGATCGAACTGGGCCGGGCCGAGGAGGCCGTGGACTTCGCGACCGCGGAGCTCGAACTGGCCCAGACGCTCACCGACCAGGTGGTCTCGGCGGTCGGCGAGCCGGTGCTCGCGGCCCTGCTGCTCGGCAAGACCGCGCAGGCCAACGAGCGGGGTGTGGAGCTGGTGGTGTCCGAGGACAGCAGCCTCGACGACGGTCTGCTCCCGGCGTCCCTGTCCGCCCGGGACCTGGTGACGATCCTCGGCAACCTGATCGACAACGCGGTGGACGCGGCGCAGGGCAGCGTGCCGGCACGGGTGACGGTGACGGCTTTCACGGATCACACCGATCACACGGATCACACGGGCGGTTCCTCGCTCGTGCTGCGGGTGTCGGACACCGGCGCGGGCGTCGACCCGGCCCACACCGAGGCGGTCTTCCGGCGCGGCTTCTCCACGAAACCGGCGGGACCCGGCGGCCGGGGCCTCGGTCTCGCCCTGGTCCGCCAGGCGGTGCACCGCCACGACGGCACCCTGTCGGTCACGGCGGCCGACGGGGGCGGCGCGCTGTTCGAGGTCCGGCTCGGACTGGGCGGGGACACGGAGGGGGCGGCGGGGCCCGGGACGGCCGGCACCCCCGGGGCGCCCGCCCGGACCGGCCCGGCCGGGCGGGCCGCCGTGGGCGGCAGTTCCTCGGGAGGCGACGCATGACGACCCAGCAGCCCATCCGTGTCCTGGTCGTCGAGGACGACCCCGTCGCCGCCGACGCCCATGTCCTCTACGTCGGCCGGGTGCCGGGGTTCGTGGCCGTGGGCAAGGCGCACACCGGCGCGGAGGCACGCCGCGCCCTGGAGCGGACGGCGGTGGACCTGCTGCTTCTGGACCTGCACCTGCCGGACGTGCACGGGCTCCAGCTGGCGCGCTCGCTGCGGGCGGCGGGGCATCAGGCGGACGTGATCGCGGTGACGTCGGCCCGTGATCTGGCGATGGTGCGGGAGGGCGTGTCGCTGGGCGTCGTGCAGTACGTGCTCAAGCCGTTCACGTTCGGCACACTGCGCGACCGGCTGATCCGTTACGCGGAGTTCCACGCGGCGGCGGGCGAGGCCAGCGGCCAGGACGAGGTCGACCGGGCGCTCGCGACCCTGCGAACACCCGGCCCGGTGGCGCTGCCGAAGGGCCTGAGCGCGCCGACCCTGGAGCGGGTGACGGTCGCGCTGCGGGACAGCGCGGAGGGCTTCACGGCGACGGGCGTCGCGGAGACGGTGGGGATCTCCCGCATCACGGCCCGGCGCTATCTGGAACATCTGGTGGACGGCGGCCGGGCGGAGCGCAAGCCGCTGTACGGCCAGGTGGGCAGACCCGAACTGGTGTACCGCTGGGTGCGGGCGACGGGCCCGGCCCGCTGAGATAAGCCCCCGGCCGTCCTGCGCGAGGGTTCGGTTTGCGCCGCGCTTTTCCGGCGTCCGGGCGGCATTCCGCCGGGCCGGCCCTGCCGTACGCCTCTTCGACGTCCGTCACCGTGCGCGACCGGCGCGGTCGCCGACCGTCGTGGAGTACGGCCGGCCGGGCGACGGCGGACGCGGGCGAATATGCCGCCCCGCCTTGCCATTCGCCGGTTGCGGGAGGATCGCGCCCCGGTCCGGGCGCCCGTCGGGCCGTTCGGCACCGCGTTCGACACCCACCCCGTCCGGGCGACGGACGATCTCCGGCCACTTCCCGGGCACGGCCGGAACCGTACGTTCCTACAATGCGTGATCCTGGCCGAACAGACCGTAGTCACCGCGTCCCGGCGGGCCTACCTTGTGGGCCGTGCGCCGAACTTCAGCTCCGCCGAACAAGCCCACTCCCCCCTTCGACGCCCCCGCCGCCCGCAGACTCCGCACCGCCCTCGGCATGGGACCCCAGCACGTCGCCTACGGCATGCGCGCCTCCTACGGGCTCGCGCATGTCACCCCGGACCTCGTCCTCACCTGGGAACGCGGCACCACCGCACCCGTCGGCCTCGAACTCACCGCCCTGGCAGGCGTGTTGTGGTGCTCCCCCGGTGAACTCCTCGGCAGGCCGCGGACCCTGCGCGAGCACCGCGTCGCGCACGGCCTGGCACCGGACGACGTCGCCCGCACCGTCGGCCTGGAACTCCTCGCCTATCTCCACATGGAGGACAACGACGCGTGGCGCGGCACCGAGCGCCAGTCCGCCGCGCTCGCCAGGCTGCTCGACCTCTCGCTCCCCGACTTCGTCACCGTCACGGGACGCGACGCCCGACTCGCCGAACTCCTGCGCGGCGCCGTGACCACCCGCTGGCAGGCGTACGTCCGGCCGCTCGCGAAAACGGTGCCCCTGGACCGGCGGCTCCTGGAGGACACCCTCCGGGAGCTGCACCAGGACTACCAGGGGCAGATGGCCGCCACCCTCAGCTGGGGCGGCGGCACGGCGGCGAACGCGTCGGGCGACGCGGGCCGGGACTTCCTGGCCGGGATCATCGACCGCTTCTGGACGACCGTCCGGGACAACACCGGCTAGTGCCGTGACCGGAAGGGTTTGCCGGGAAGCTCGCGGCGTCCGGTGCGGTGCATCGCAAGGCGGAGCATCGCCCGCGTACTGGATGTACT
>NZ_JBEXCW010000141.1:0-14043 GCF_040605435.1 Streptomyces sp. NPDC005574 | reverse complement strand
TGGCCACCCAGACCCTGCCCGGCGGCTACACCCAGAGCGACGAGCAGGACACCACCGGCTCAGCCACCGCCCGCACCTACACCCGCACCAGCGACGGCACCGTTCTCGCCGCCGACACCGTCAGCGAGAACACCCACAGCCAGACCGTCGTCCACGGCGGCACCCCCGGCGTCACCGCCTCCCAGACCTACACCTACGACAACACCGGCCGCCTCACCCAGACCCAGGACACCGGCGCCGACGCCGTGTGCACCACCCGCACCTACACCTTCGACAAGAACAGCAACCGCAAGACCCTGGCCACCGCCACCGCGGACGTCGGCCTCGACTGCACCACCACCGGCGCCGTCACCACCACCAACAGCTACGACAGCGCCGACCGGCTGGTGAACACCGGTTACACCTACGACAACCTCGGCCGCACCACCGCCCTGCCCGGCACCACCCTCGCCTACTACGCCGACGACCTTGTCCAGCAGCAGACCGCCGGCACCCAGCGCCAGACCTGGACCCTCGACTCCAACCTCCGCTTCCGCGGCTGGACCACCGAGACCAACACCTCCGGCACCTGGACCACCACCGCCACCAAGACCAACCACTACGACTCCGACTCCGACAGCCCCCGCTGGATCACCGAAGACACCAGCGGCAGCCTCACCCGCAACATCGACGGCCCCGCAGGCGACCTCGCCGCCACCAGCAGCGCCACCGGCGCCACCGTCCTGCAACTCACCAACCTCCACGGCGACATCGCTCTCCAGCTCCCCCTGGACACCACCATCGCCCCGACCGTCCTGGACACCGACGAGTTCGGCAACCCCCGCCCCGGCCAACAGCCCACCCGCTACGGCTGGATCGGCGCCAAGACCCGCTCCACCGAAACCCCCACCGGCCTCGCCCTCATGGGCGCCCGCCTCTACAACCCCACCACTGGCCGCTTCCTGTCCACCGACCCCGTCCCCGGCGGCAGCGCCAACGCCTACGACTACTGCAATGCGGACCCCGTCAACTGCTACGACCTCAACGGGCAATGGCCGCACTGGCGCCGCTACCTGCGCCGTGTGCGCCATCGGGCCATCCACTACATGAGGCACCACCGCATGTTCCACATCGCTCATGTGGTCCTGTACCGCACCTATCACAATCACTACGTCAGGGCTTGCACGGTATGGGGCGGCAGCGCCGCAGGGCCGGTCATTGTGTACGGCTGGTGGGGTGGAGAATTCTCCGCAGGCCTGTCCGCACTCACTTTCGGCTTCGGTTGTGCGGGCGGAATGGCAGGCTACGCATGGAACTGAAACCAGAGGTGTCAGAAATGCGCTCCCCAGAGCACAAACCCGACCGACTCGGGCCCGTCATCGCTTCCATCGCGAGTGTGAGCAGCCTGTACGTGGCTCACTTGCTGGCACCCAAGCTGTCACTCGGCCTGCTGCTCATCCCCGGGATTCTCATGGGGACGGCCGTCGCGATAGCGATACACAAACTGGCGCGAAAGGGATAGCGGATTGAATTGAGCGCAGACCCGTGGCGCCGTTCGGCGACCATGGGGCGGAGGCCTCCGGCGGATTACCTGGCCGTCGGGGGCCGTACCCGCCTGCCAGGCCCGGGCGGACTTCTTTTCTCTGCGCTCCTGCGACTGTGCTGATCGCGGTGCGAGGGCCAGTACGGTCCTCGCCGTGCCTCCTGTTGTGCGGCCATCTGCCCGTAGGTCGGCCAGGCGCCACCAGCACCGCCGGTCACCAGTCCCTCAACTCACGGCGCCTGCTACGCCCAGGGGCGCCAGTGGGCAGCAACCACCGTGCCTGCAGGGCGAGTTCACCATGTAGATTTCCTGTCCCGGGACCCAGGCGAGCCAGAATGTGCGCCGCCCTTCTGTGAGTTCGTCTGTCATGTGTAGATATCCAAATGTATGTGGGGTGGTCTGCGTGAAGCGGCGTGTGCTGTGGGGTGCGGTCGTAGTGACGACCGCGGTGTCCGCGGGGGTGCTCGTCGTCCAGCCACGGGACTCGCCCGGCTCCGGACCGGACGCGAAGACGGCACAGGGGCCGGTCGTCACCCATGTGCGGTCGACCAAGCTGGGAGCCGACGGAGCCGGCGGTGTTTCCCTGCGCCGACCCGAGGTGCAGCCGTTCAGCATGCTGAGACTGTCGTGGGACGATCCACAGGCCCATGTCCGTGGTGCGGCGCAAGCCCGGGTCCGCACCGTGACGACGGGGAAGTGGTCTTCCTGGGTGACGCTGGACGCCGACGACGGCGGCGGGGAGGACGCCGCCCGCAAGGGAATGCGCGGCGCCACGGAGGCCGCCTGGTTCGGACCGTCGGACGGGGTAGAGATCAAGGTGGCCGCGGGCGGCGCGCTGCCCGGCGGGCTGCGACTGGACATGGTCGATCCCGGTGCTTCCACGCGCAAGGCAATGCAGGCGGCGGCCTACACCGTAGACGCGGAGAGTCCCGAGCCGAGCAACACCGATACCGTCGACTCCCCGACCCCTTCGGTGGCGGCATCCGAATCCGCGGTGACACCGCCCCCGACCCCGAGCGAGACATCGCTCACCCCCACAGCCACGCTCACGGAGACTTCCCCGTCGGCCAGTAGCCCACCTACCGCGCCGACACCGTCCACGTCGTCGGCGAGTGCGAGTGCGCCGAGCGGACCGGCTTCCACCGTGCCCCAACCCCCGGTGGTGAGCCGGGCGGCCTGGGGAGCGGACGAGTCCCTCAACAACGAGGCACCCGAGTACGGAACGACCATCAACGCCGTCTTCGTTCACCACACCGCCCAGACCAACACCTACTCCTGCGCCGACTCCGCGGCCATCGTGCGAGGCCTGCGCGCCCTGCACCTGAACCAGGGCTGGAAGGACATCGGCTACAACTTCGTCGTCGACAAGTGCGGCACGATCTTCGAAGGGCGCAAGGGCGGCATCGACCGGCCCGTCATCGGTGCACAGGCCGAGGGGTTCAACACCAACACCACGGGCATCGCCGTCATCGGCACGTTCACGAGCGAGGACGCCCCCCTCGCCGCGAAGACCGCCATCGCCCGGCTCGCGGCCTGGAAGCTCGGCCAGTACAAGAGGGATCCTCTGGGCAAGGTGACCCTGACGGCAGGGAAAGCCAACGGCAAGTTCGCACTCGGGCAGTCCGCCGTCTTCAACCGAATCTCCGGCCACCGTGACGCCTACGCCACCGAGTGCCCGGGTACCGCCCTGTACAACCAGTTGCCGACCTTGCGTACGTGGGCCGCCGGACCCGTCGCCGGACTCACGATCACGTCGCTCACCGGCGCAAGCCCATCGGGGAGCACCTACCTGACCAAGGGAGCGGTCACCGTCAACTGGGCCGCCACCACGCCTGCTTCCCTCATCACCACGTACGAGCTCCTCATCGACGGCAAGAGCGCCGCCACCAAGACCGGCAGTGCGAACTCCGCAGCCGTCACCCTCACCGCCGGCAGCCACACCGTTCAAGTCCGCGCGACCCATCAGTCCGGCAAGACCACCCTTACGCCGGCCATCACGGTGACAGCGGAAACCACCCCGCCGGTGTTCACCACCAAGCCCACGCTGTCCCTGCGTACCGGAACCGTGGACACCACCGCCGTGCCCGTCACCCTCACCTGGAAAGCCGGCGACAACGCGGCCCTGAAGGAGGTCCGCCTGACCACCCCCACGCCCAAGACCTACGGGCCCATCACGACCAGCGCCCAGCTGACCGCCAAGTCTGGCGCGGCCACCGCCTTCAGCCTCACCGCGCAAGACCAGGCGGGCAACACCGCCACCGCCACCGCGTCCGCCACCCCGGTGCTCCTCCAGGAAACGGCCGCCACAAAGACCGGCACCTGGACCAAGAAGTCGTCCAGCAGCTACCTCGGCGGCACCTCGCTGAGCAGTGCCACCAAGAACGCCTCGCTCAGTTGGACGTTCACCGGCCGCTCAGCGGCCTGGATCGTCTCGCGCGCGGCCACCTCGGGACAGGCCGTCGTCTACGTCGACGGAACCAAGACCGCCACCGTCGACCTGAAGTCGAGCACCACGGCCTACCGCAACGCCTCCTGGACCAAGAACTGGTCTGCCGCGGGCAAGCACACCATCAAGATCGTCGTCTCCGCGACCAGCGGACGTCCCACCGTCACCACCGACGGCATCGCCTACCTGCGGTAGAAGGGCGGTTGCCATTCGGCCATGCCGTCCATGACTACACCTTCGACGACTACCGCCTGGCCGGCCGTGCCACGGTCCGCATCCACACCGGCGAGGGCCGCGACACCCGCACCGACCTGTTCCAGGACCGCCGCGCCTACGTGTGGAACAACGACTACGACACTGCCACCCTGCGCAACGGCCGCGGCCGCCTCGTCGACGAGGACTCCTGGGGTGGACGCCACCACCGCGGCAGCATGCGCCGCTGACTGACCTCCCACGCCCCTTGCCGGTAACCGCTGAATACAGTGCCGGTGGAAGCGGGGAGTATCGCGGCTGCCGGCTGTGTGACCCGGGAGGTGTGCTGGGCCCAACCGCGGCGGCCCCTTCATCGCCGGTACGCGTCTACCTCTCCCACGCCGGCCTGGTGTCCTCGGCGAGCCCCCCGGAACCTGGACGCCACGGCCGAGGGGCGAATCCGGGAGGCGTTTTGACGCCGCCCCGGCACCGTCGCGCATCGCATGTCCCTGGCCCGCCGCGCGCACCGGCTCCTCCTCACGGAACCCGCCCCAGCACCGACAACGCATGACACGCTCTTGGCCGAAGTACCTTCCACGCCGACCTGGGCCGACGCGCCGTGGCTCTGGTACCGAGAGCGATCCAAGCCCGATTCAGTCGTCGCCGACTACGGTGCGTGTTCCAGGTCCAGTGCGCGCAGCGGACGCCAGCCACCGCGTGGAGGGTCGACGACTACTCCGTGACGCTGTTACGGCGGCGGCCGCCGTACGCGCGCGGCTCCCCGATGACTGCACAGTGCCTGCATTGCCGCTAAAATGAAGGCATGACCGCGATCACAATCCGGAATGTCCCAGACGACACAGTCAACGCCCTCAAGGTCCGCGCCGCGCAGGCGGGCAAGTCATTCCAGGCGTACGCCTTGGACCTTCTCGCCCGGGAAGCCGCTAAGCCCACCCTCGCAGAGATGGCCACGCGCCTGGAACGCGAAACCCGCACCGAGCTCCGAACGACCGACATCCTCGACGCCGTCGAGGACGGGCGGGACCGACGTTGATCGTCATTGACTGCTCCAGCCTTGTGCATTTCCTCCTCGACCACGGCAAGACTGGAACCGCGATCCGCGAGCGGGTGGGCCGCGCCGATACTCTCGCTGCGCCGGGCCTGCTGGACTACGAAATCACCGCGGCCGCCTTCGGGCTGGCCCGCGGCCGGCGAGGGGGCAAGCCGAAGATCACGGAGAAAGAGGCCCTGAAGGCGATCACCGACTACCAGGCTCTCGCTCTCGACCTGCACCCGACGCTGGTCCTGTGGCAGCGGGTACGCGAGCTGTCGAACAACCTCTCCGTCTACGACGCGCATTACGTGGCCCTCGCCGAGAGCTTCGGCGTTCCGTTGATCACCAGCGACGCCAGGATCGAGCGCAGCGGGGCAGCACGCTGCACGATCGAGACCTTCGAGGCATCCAGCACCTGACCCAGCAGTACCAACGCGCAAGGTGCCACTTCGGAGGTCTCGCTCAGGCGGGCTTGCTTGCTTCTGAAGCTGGTGCCGGGCAGCCGGCCGCCCGCACGGCAGCCCCGGCCGCGCGGCTGAAGCGGGCAAGGCCGTTGTCCGGGACAGCGGCGGCGCCGCGGCCACCACTCAGACACCGCGTCGACGCGAGGAGCGGGGTTGAGCACGACGATCACGGCCCAATGGAGGGCAAGGAATACCCGACCTCTGTTTGACTCCCCTACGGAATCGAGCCGCTGTGAGGAGAACCGATGAGCGCCTCCTCGGCGTTGGGAGCGTCCCCGCACCCATCAGCGACACTGCGCACGGCAGTCAAGTGGCCGGCTTCGGCCGCGCACCCGCGGCCGGGGTCCTGGTCCGGGTCCGGCAGATCGACGTCCGGCTCGAGGGACTGCGTAAGCCACGCCTGCGCACGGCTGGAGTTGGCGGCGCAGCTGCGCAGCCACGCGTCGACGAACACCTGCACATAGCCCGCTGGGTCGGCCGCGACGGCCGCGCTGTGCACGGCGGTCGGCTTGTCCGAGGGAGCAGCCGCGACGGTGGTCGGGCCGGACATGGCCGCGACGCCCAGCGCGAGGGTCCGGCCGCGATTGCGGTGAACAGGGCCAGGAGCGACAGGCGTATGCGTCGCCGCATTGTCTCCAGTCGGGCGCCTGCGGCCACCGGGACAGCCGCGTCGCTCCCCGAGACCTGCTTGCCAAGGGGCATGGTCAAACTCCCAGGTCATAACGTGTAGGTACCGACCTTGAGAAAACCCGCCAACCCCGACCCGACCACCGACCATGAGACCCCGACCGCGGTCATGATGGGGCCACAAAGCCCATGGTCGGCCCGACCATAGCCCCGACCATGGGCCCGGACTGCGACGGAACGGGGGGCCAGCCCAGCGAGCCCGTAGGCACAGAGGGGGGAGCCGACGAAGGATCGGGCCCGTGCCGGCTCCCGGAAGCAGGCCGCGAGAGGCCCCGTTGCGCACGACTGGGCCGAATGCGCACACCGCCGTCGACGGCGCACCTGTCCGCTGTGCGCAGCCGGTGCACATACCGAATGCGCAAGCCCCGAAACCGCTGCGCCGCCGACTGCGCAATGAGTGACGGTGCCGCTGTGAGCCGGCTGCGCATCCTTCGACCGGCACCGGGGACAGGCTCGTGGTCGGCCCAATCAGGCCAGCCCATGCGCAAGTAGCCGGATTGTGACCGGTGGTCGGGGACTGTGGCCGCCAGCGCGGTCGGGGGCGCCGGGTGAGCTGACGGTGCCGATCTCGCTCACGTCACCTCGGGAAGCGGCCCCAGCCACCTCGCTTCCGGGGCTCCGGCGGTCACGCGCCCACGCGCGAAGAACACGATGAGCTGCTTCGGGGCGGGGATCCGCGCGACCCGTCAGCGCACCACGAAGTGGCCCGTGCCGTCGCGGCATCGTCGAATCTTTGACGGACTGGTGATGGCACTGGGTAGGTGTGGACGCACTCGGCGAGGTTGGCCGCCCACCGGGCGTCCTGCGTCCGGCGACCCAGCTCCACCACCGCTCCATCAACAGGCGCCTCCACGCCTGGTACGCCCGCGATAACGAACAGCGCCGCCGGCGCGACGAACACCGTGAACGCGAACGCCTGCACGCCACCGAGCCGCAGGCTGCCTGGTCGTCTGCCATGCCTCCGCCATCGCCGCGGCCTGGGTACGGGCCACGGGAGCAGGTCCGTCCCAGGCGGCCGGAAGCGGGAAGCGGCCCAGCCGCAGATCCACCGAGCACCGACGCGGCAGAGTCTTCACCGCGGGCGTCCACTGATGCCTGCTGTCGACTCGGGATCACGCATATGCAGTAAGACATGCACTTGCTGGTTACCGCGCATATTGTTGTAGCTACAGTTGAGGCATGGCGAACAACGAAGATGGGCCCATGAGTGATGACGCGGTGCTGGACGGCGTAGGGCCCGCGTTCTCCCGGCTCAGACGAAGCTCCCCGGCTTCCGGTAAGGACCTTTCCCGCAACCTGGTGCTCAACGTCGTCGCGGAGCGTACAGGTGAGGCGACGGTGGGTGCGATCGCGCAAGAGCTCGGAATTGATCAGTCGGTCGCAAGCCGCATGGTGTCCGACTGCATCCACCAGGGATGTCTGCGGCGGGAGGCGTCCCAGCAGGACGGTCGGCGCACCGTACTGAAGCTGACTCCGGACGGCGAGGCACTGCGGGAGCACTTCGCCGCGGAACAGCGCCGGGCGTTCGAGGACATCACCCGCGGCTGGGCCGCGGACGAGCGGCTGCGGTTCGCCCGCATGCTCATCCAGTACGCCGAGGACGCGGCCGCCATGAGGAAGCGGGAGCGGCTCTGAGTCACCGCCGGGAGTCCGGTGGTCGCCCGGACCCGCGGCGCCCGGTCGGGTGAGCCCTCGTCGAGCATCACGGCAAGCGTGCCGGAGCCTGACGGTTCCGCCACGTCCGAGCCGATCTGCGGATCCTCTTCCCGTCGGGTCGCTCCCGCTGCCTGGGTGACACGTGGTCCGGGCATCGGCGCGGGCGCAGAAGCCCATCCGCCGGCGAGGCCGCGCCCCGCACGCCTGGCCGACCCGGATCAGACACTGGTGATCAGAACCAGGGACGCAGGCGATGGGGGGCCCGGCGGCGAAACGCCGTGCGCCGCATGGGCGCCTCCGGACGCTCCGGCCGGCATCGCCCGTGATCGTGCTCTCAAAGCAGCCGGGTCGGTCGACGACCTCCCCGGCCTCACCACCGTCCGCCGCGTCGGCAGGATGTTCGCCTCCCGTATGGCTGGTGCCGTGGGGAGGGGCGACCGCCCACGGGCCTGAGGAAGCAGACTGCCCATCTCCTGAGGAGCCGCGGTCCTGTCTCACTTGTCTTCGCTGCCCGGTGGAGAGCATCGCTCCATCGCGGAGGGGAAACGCGAAGGCGAACGGGCGGGAGCCGGTGCGCACGGTGCGGCGTTTCGGAGCGGCCCGCTCTCCCTCCGCCGCCCCCGGAGACGCACGAACTCCTCAGCCAAGGGTCGACACTCTACGCAGTTGCATGCAATGATGCATATGTGTGTCAGTGAACATGAATGTGTCGGTGACAGAGATTCGGTCGCCCAACGGCCCCAGGAGAACGAAGCAGCCATGACCACTACTGCCATCATCAACGCGCAGGTCTTCGACGGAGAGAAGGTGTTGAAGGCCACCACCGTCGTCTTCGACCGCACCGGGATCCTCGCGGTCGGTGGAGACGTGCCTTCCGAAGCGCAGATCGTCGACGCCCAGGGCGCCACACTGCTGCCCGGCCTGATCGACGCGCACGTCCACACCAACGAGGACTCCCTGGCCCTGGCACTGCGGTTCGGTGTGACCACCGAACTGGAGATGCAGGGCACGAATACCGCCGACAACCGCGCGCACATCACCGGCAACGACGCCATGGCCGATGTGCGATCCTCCGGGTTCGCCATCACGCCGCCCGGTGGCCACCCCAGCGAGCTGTTTCCCGAGGGCTTCCGACCCGGCCCGCCGCCCGGTGCGGACGCAGGCGCCAAGCCGGTCGGCTCGCCGCCGCTGATGCCGTTCTCCTCCACCCCTGAGCAGGCCGCCGGGTTCATCCCGCAGTTGATCGAACGCGGCTCGGACTACATCAAGTTCATGGTCGACGACGGGTCGGTCGAAGGCCACCCCGGCCTTCCGATGCTCGATCAGGCTACGTTGAACGCCGGCGTCGCCGAAGCCAAGAAGCACGGCATGCTCACCGTCGCCCACGCCCTCACCATCGACGCGACCAGGATGGCCGTCGAGGCCGGCATCGACGGCCTGGTGCACCTGTTCATGGACGGCCCTCACACCGAGGAGATCATCAGCCTGATCCGGGACGCCGACGTATTCGTCGTCCCCTGCGTCGTGCTGAACGCCTCAATGATGGGTATCACCGGCGACCGACTGGCCGACGACCCGCGCGTGGCCTCCCGCCTGGACGAGGCCTGGGACAAGACGCTGCGCAGCAGCTTCAACCACTACCCCCAGGGCAGGATCGCCGACGTGCTCGAGTCCGTGCGGGCACTGCACGACGCCGGCATCGACATCCTGGTCGGCACGGACACGTCGATGCCGATGCCGTTCCTGGGAGGCCTGGCCCACGGCGCGAGCGTCCACCACGAACTGCAGTACCTCGTCCAGGCAGGTCTGAGCCCGGTCCAGGCACTGCGCGCGGCCACCTCCACCACCGCCAGGCGCTTCGGCCTGTCCGACCGCGGCCGAATCGAAGCAGGACTGCGCGCCGACCTGCTCCTGGTCGACGGCGATCCCACCCTCGACATCACCGACACCCTGAACACCCGGGCCGTCTGGCGCCGCGGCACCCTGCTCGGGACCTGAACTCTCGCTAACACCCCGGGCCGCCGGGCCGGATCTCCCCGGGTCGTCCCGCTGGTGACCTGCAATGCCCGCAGAACGCCGACACCTGGATCGCAGGCCCCGGGCAGACCTGGTCGCCCGCGGTTACCCCACACTCCTCATCCGCGAAAGGCACTCTCGTGTCCGGCACCCGCATCGACGTGCACACCCACTACTTCGGCGGCAGCGTCAGCACCCTGCAGACCCGTCCCGGGACAGCCCCGATGCGATGGAACTCCCAGCAGGCCCTTGCCTTCATGGACCGTCAGGGCATAGCCGCCCAGCTGCTTTCCCTGCCGTTCACCCCCGTCGGGACGCCCTACGATCCCGACTTCGCCGTCCGGTTCTCCCGCACGGTGAACCGGGAATACGCCGATCTGGCCGACCACCACCCCGGCCGGTTCGGGGCCTTCGCCGCGCTACCGGGCGACTGCCCCGAGACCATGCTCGCCGAGATCGAGTACGCCCTGGACACTCTTGGCCTGGACGGGGTGATGCTCAGCTCCAACACCCGCGGCCATTACTTGGGCGCACCGTTCCTCGAGCCCGTTCTCGCCGAGCTCAACCGCCGCCGGACACCGGTGCTCATTCACCCCACCGGCAGCCCACACGTCACCGAACTGGCCCTGGGCCGGCCCCCCTCGGTCGTCGAGTTCCCCTTCGACACCGCCCGGAACATCACCAACGCCATCTACACCGGGGTCTTCCAGCGATATCCGGACCTGCGACTCATCCTCCCGCACTGCGGGGGTCCGCTACCGGCCCTGGGCCAACGCATCGCCGAACACACCATCGTGGCCATGGGGCCCGATGACGCCGACATCGGCCCCGACCACGTCGCTGCGGTCCTGCGAGGCCTGTACTACGACACCGCCATGGCCGGCACCCGCAACTGCCTGCTCCCGGCCCTGGAAGTCACCAGCAGCGACCGCATCCTGTTCGGTACCGACTGGCCCCCGGCCCCCGAATCCACCGTCACCCGCAACACCGCCAACCTCACCGGGTTCGGCTTCACCCCGGATGAGCTGTTCGGCATCGAACGCGGCAACGCTCTTCAGCTCTTTCCACGCCTGCGCTGAGCAAGACAGCGAGCCGCAGGCTGATGCAGGCACATCCGCCGCACCCCACCCGAGCCCGCAGCCCCATAGCACCGGCCTGCTTCGTCGGCGTGGTCCGGTCAGGACCAACGTCCAAGAAATCCAAGAAATGAGGACATTCACCATGCAAAATATCCGTTTCGCTCGTCCGAGTCGCAGATCCGCCCTGCTCGGTATCACTGCGGCGGTGGGCCTTTCCGTCACGGCCGTCACCCTGCCCGGGGTGGCCGGGGCCGCCGCACGTCACCAGGAGCGGCCGACGATCGTGCTGGAGCACGGGGCGTTCGCCGATGCCGCGAGCTGGGACGGCGTCGTCAAGCGACTGCAGCGCGCCGGCTACCCGGTGGTGGCCGCCGCCAACCCGCTGCGCGGCCCGGCGAACGACGCCGCTTACCTGCGCAGCGTCATCGGCCACATCGAGGGGCCCGTGGTCCTGGTCGGCCACTCCTACGGCGGCACCGTCCTCAGCCAGGCCGCGGCCGGGCTGGAGGACAAGGTCAAGGCGCTGGTCTACATCGCGGCGTTCCTGCCCGACACGGGCGAGAGCTCGCTCGGGCTGACGAACAAGTTCCCCGGCAGCACCCTCGGCCAGGCGATCGAATCGGTGAACTACACTCTGCCGGACGGCAGTCAGGGGGTCGACGTCTCCATCAGGCCGGACAAGTTCCACCAGCAGTTCGCCGCGGACGTGCCGGCCGACAAGGCCCGGCTCATGGCCGCGGGGCAGCGCCCGGTCGCCCTCGCGGCGCTGGAGGAGAAGTCCACGCAGGCTGCCTGGAAGACGATCCCCTCCTGGTCACTGGTCACCACCGAGGACCGCAACATCCCCGTGGCCGCCCAGCGGTTCATGTCGGCCCGGGCGCACGCACACACGACCGAGATCGACGCGTCACACGCGGTGTCCGTCTCGTGCCCCGACGCCGTGACCCGCATCGTTGAGAGGGCGGCCCGCACGGTCCGCTGACCGGCGCGCCCAGCCGCCCGCCTCACCCCGTTCCCGCCCCGCCATCTCCCATAACCCGTGACGTGACCGTCACCCACCACTGTCACCACCAGACGCACACAAACCGAAAGGCAGCAATCACCATGGCGTTCATCACCGTCGGCCAGGAGAACTCCACCGACATCGAGCTGTACTACGAGGACCACGGCACCGGGCAGCCGGTCGTGCTCATCCACGGCTACCCGCTCGACGGCCACTCCTGGGAAAAGCAGTCCGCCGCCCTGCTGAAGGCCGGCTACCGCGTCATCACCTACGACCGGCGCGGCTTCGGCCGCTCCAGCCAGCCCACCACCGGCTACGACTACGATACTTTCGCCGCCGACCTGGACACCGTCCTGGAAACCCTCGACCTCAACGACGCCGTCCTGGTCGGCTTCTCCATGGGCACCGGCGAAGTCGGCCGCTACCTGGGAACCCACGGCTCGGCCCGCATCGCCAAGGCCGCCTTCCTCGCCTCCCTCGAACCGTTCCTGCTCAAGACCGACGACAACCCCGGCGGCGTCGACGGCAACATCTTCGACGGCATCGAGCAGGCCGTCACCGCCGACCGCTACGCCTACTTCACCGCGTTCTACCAGGACTTCTACAACCTCGACGAGAACCTCGGCACCCGGATCAGCGAGGAAGCCGTCCGCAACAGCTGGAACGTCGCCGCCGGCGCCTCCGCGTACGCCTCCCTGGCCTGCGTGGCGACCTGGTCGACCGACTTCCGCGCGGACATCGCCAAGATCGACGTTCCCGCGCTGATCCTGCACGGCACCGCCGACCGCATCCTGCCCATCGAGGCCACCGGGGAACTCTTCCACCAGGCGCTCCCGCAGGCCGACTACGTCGTCATCGACGGCGCACCCCACGGTCTGCTGTGGACCCACGCCCAGGAAGTCACCGACGCCCTGCTCGCCTTCCTGGCCAAGTGACCGACGGGCGACCTCCGCGAGACGCCCGACCGCCCGGCCGGCCGCCTCGCCGGCGCTGAGTACCCGGCCAGGACCAGGGCCCCCTGCTTTCGGGCGGCACCGGCGCCGGCTCAGCTGGCGCATGATCAACGCGACGCAGAACAGCAAGGGCGGCACCGCCTTGAACAACTTCTACACCTACAACCGGATCGTCGAGAAGGACCGGTTCCTGGTATGGATCAAGTCGTAGGCGGCCACTTCCGGGAGCACAGCAGTGAGCGATCACGCGCACACCGACAGCGGACGCGTCCGCGTCGACTACCACCACTTCCTCGTCCACGACCCCGAAGGGTCTGTGACCGAGGAGGAGTTGGACGTCTCGCACAACGGCCTCATCGCCCTCAGCGATGGCCAGGCCGAGATCCACACCGGCATTCACAGCGGCTACGTGCAGGTCACCGTGGTGGCACACCGCGACGCGCCGGAAACCGCCCCCGGGCAGTGGGAGGAGATCGTGGAAGTGTCGCTCCACTCTCCGTCCGGGGAACTGCTGATCGGTGCGCTTGAGGACGAGATGGAACAAGAGCTGCCCCCGCTGGCGGCTTGCGGACCGGGTGACTACCGGCTGCGGGTACATGCCCGCGGCCGGGACACCGCCGTGGACCTGACCACGAAGAAGATCACCGAGCAGTAGAACTGGTCATCGACGCCCTGAATATGGCTGTGGCGACCCGCGGCGGCCACGTGGACGGGGTGATCTTCCATGCGGACAGGGGCTCGCAGTACACATCGGCCGCGTTCGCGCAGGTCTGCGACGGTTTCGGGATCCGCAGGAGTATGGGCCGGGTCGGCTCGAGCTACGACAACGCCCTCGCCGAGAGCTTCTGGCAGGGACTCAAGAGGGAGACGCGCCAGAGGCTGTTCTCCACGATGCGTCAGACGAGACTGGAGATCTTCCAGTGGCTCACGTACTACAACGTCCGCAGGCGCCACAGCGCCCTCAACTACCT
>NZ_JBEXCW010000140.1:0-14140 GCF_040605435.1 Streptomyces sp. NPDC005574 | reverse complement strand
ACCGTCCGGCCGCCACCGCACCACATCACCGGTCCGATACATCCGTTCACCTACACCCCCGAACGGATCGGCCACAAAACGCGACGCCGTCAGACTTGGCCGCCCCACATACCCCCGAGCCAACCCGGCCCCGGAAACATACAACTCACCCGCCACACCCACCGGCACCAAACGCAAACCAGCGTCCAGCACATACACTCGCGTATTCCACACCGGCCCACCGATCGGCGGAACGCTGGATTCTGCCTGCAATGGTGAGCTTATGGTGGCATACAGCGTCGTTTCGGTGGGACCGTAGGCGTTGATCATTCGCCTGCCCTGCGACCAGCGCGCCGCGAGTTCACCCGAGCACGCTTCGCCTCCGACGACAAGATACTTGAGGCCGGGTACGTCTTCTGCCGTCATCGTCTCCAGAACGCCCGGCGTGACAACTGCGTGCGTTATTCCGTGTGCACCGATAAAGGTGGAGAGTGCGTCACCCACAAGCAGGCGATCATCGGGAACGACCACCAATGTGGCCCCTGAAGCGAGCGCGGTGCAGAATTCCCAGAATGCCATGTCGAAGCTCGGGGAAGCCAACTGCAGTACCCGGCTTCCCTCGCCGACCATCAGGTTGTCGAGCTGGGCTGCCATCAGGTTCACCAGACCGGCATGGCCCACCGCCACTCCCTTGGGCACACCGGTGGATCCGGAGGTGTAGATGACATACGCCGGATCGAGCACGTGCGACGGACCGAGCCGATCGACATCGGTGACCCTACGACCGGGTTGCGCATGTAGTCGAGCGACTGTATCCGCGGCATCCAACACCACTGCCGGAACGGCCTCCGGAACTGTGCCGACCCATTCGTGGACGGTAACCGCAACGATTGGGCCGGCGTCGGCCATCATGAAAGCGATGCGGTCCGACGGATAGTGCGGGTCGATCGGCAGACAGACACCCCCGGCCTTGAACACGGCCAGCACCGCGATTACCATCTCGGTCGAGCGCGGCAATACCAGCGCCACAACCTTCTCCGGACCTATGCCGGACTCGATCAGCACTCTCGCCAATCGATTTGACGCCGCCTCCAACCGTGCATACGAAACCTCGACATCTTCCATTATTACAGCCGGCACACCAGGGTTTCGCCCGACCTGCGCCTCGAACAATTCGGAAACCGTCGCCGGGTCCACTGCGGCAACCTTACCGTTTCGTTCTTCGAGCCACGCCAGTTCATCCCCGCCGACCAGCGCGAACTCACTAATCCTTCGGCTCGGCTCGCGTACAATCGATGTCAGGAGTGTCTGGAAATTTTCGGCCATTCGTTCCGCCGACGCCCGGTCCAGCACGGTGGACGAGAACTCGAGCTCTCCCTGCAGCCCGCCGCCCGGGCCCGGTTCGACCGCGAGCAGTGTCAGCCCGAGTTCGAACTTGGCCGCTCCGCGGACGTTCCCGGAGGAACTCGCGGCGATCGACTGCATCCCCATGTCCTCGCCGTGATCCTCGAGACGCAATCCTGTACTCAGGTAGTTGAACGCGGCGCGGAAGAAAGGATTCTCGGCGCCGATGCGTCGACCACTCCCGGCACGGACTATCTCGGTCAGCGGCACGCTCTGGTGCTCGAGTACACCTCGGATACGTGGTGCCATCGATTGCAGTAGCTGGTCGAACGAGGGGAGGCCGGACATGTCGCACCGCAACGGCAACGTATTCGCGAAGAATCCGACCGAATCGGCGATCGGTAGCTCACGGTTGGCCCAGACCGTGCCAAGCGCGAAATCGTACTGGCCCGTGTAGCGGGCGAGCAGCACCGCGAAGGCGCTGACAAGGACTGTGTACGGCGTGATCGACCGGCGCGCCGCCAGTGCCTCCACGTCGCCCCACAGCGAGGCCGGCACGGTGAAGTAGACGGCGTCGTCTGCCTCCGTGTCTTCGCCGGACGTCTCTCGTCGTGGCAGCTCAAGGCGGGGCACTCCGTCGAGCTCTGAGCGAAAGAATCCGAGAGCCTCGTCGAAACGGCCTTCCCGCAGGCTGTTCTGCTCCCACCTGGCATAGTCACCCAGGTGCCGGTCGGCCTCGGCCATGGTGAACTCCATGCCTTCGCCGATCGCACGACAGGCGGCAAAGAAGTCCCGTAGAAAAATTGCGCAGGACCAGCCGTCGGTGACGGCGTGGTGCATGGTGAAGCACACGTACTGCTCATCCGGCGATGTGTCCAGCACCAGGCACCGCAGCAGTGCTTGCCCGCTCAGGTCGAGAGGCGTCAGTTCCTCACGCCGGATCCGCTCGGCCAGCACCTCGGCCTGATCCTCGCTGAGCGCCGAAAGGTCCTCGAACACCACCGCAACCGCGCCGTCTTCGCGCACGACCTGGACGAGGTGGCCGTCCCGGACGGCGAACCTGGTGCGCAACGCCTCATGCCGGCGCGTGGTCAGTTCCAGAGCCCTGATCAGCAGCGCGTGATCCAGCGGGCGAGTGGTACGGAGTTTCAGCACCACGCTGTACCGGGCGGTTCCAGGATTCAGATGTTCAAGGAACCACAGTCGGCGTTGCCCTTCCGTAGCCGGGTGTTCCGTGCGTTGCGCCGCACGCTCCATGAGGCTCGCCGTCGGCCTCGTCAATGGGCCGCCGTAGAGCTGGCCGAGGAGGTGACGGGCCACGGCGTCGGGGGAGGGGTGGTCGAAGATCATAGTCGCGGGCAGCGCGACCCCGGTGGCTGCCGTGAGCCGGTTGCGCAACTCCACCGCCGTCAGAGAGTCGAACCCGACCTCCCTGAACGCCTGCGAGACCCCCAGCTGGTGGCTGTTGGCAACACCGAGTACGACTGCGGCCTCGGCGCGTACCAGATCGGTGAGCGCCGACAGCCGCGTAGCGGTTTCCAGCCTCGCCAGCCTGTCGACCCAGGGACCATCGGTGTCGGTGGTGTGCGCCGTTCGACGGACCTTGCCTACCACGCCACGCAGTATCACAGGCAGCTCACCGGCGCGAGCCCGCCCCAGCAACGCCGCCGTATCCAGCTCCGCCGCCACCAGGACCGGCCGGGAGGAGGCCATAGCGGCGTCCAACAGACGCATGCCCTGATCGGAGTCTAGAGCCCGCATCCCCATGCGATTCATCCTGGCCAACTCACGCTGTCCCAGGTGCCCGGTCATGCCGCTGGCCTCGGCCCAGTACCCCCAGCTCAACGAGACCGCCGCACGGCCGGCCCGCCTGCGCCGCAGGGCCAGCCCGTCGAGGAAGGCGTTGGCCGCCGCATAGTTGCCCTGCCCACCGCTGCCCAGCACCCCCGCAACAGAGGAGAACAGAACGAACGCGGCCAGATCCAGCTCCCGGGTCTCCTCGTCCAGGTACACTGCCGCGTCCGCCTTGGGGCCGAGCACAGCGTCGAACCGCTCGGGTGTCAACGCGGCGATCACACCGTCGTCGAGGACGCCTGCGGTGTGCACCACCGCGGTGAGCGGAGCCTCCTCGGGAATGCCCGCCACCAGGGCCCGCACCTGCTGACGGTCGGCGACGTCGCAGGCCACTGTGCGTACCCGCGCTCCCAGCATCTCCAGTTCCTTGCGTAGTCCGGCCGCCGCCGGCGCGCGCTCACCACGACGCGAGGCCAGTACCACGCTGCGAACCCCGTGCGCGGCCACCATGTGCCGCGCCACCACCGCGCCCAGCGTCCCCGTCCCACCCGTGATCAACACTGTGCCTGCCGTGTCCAGCGATGGCGTCGGCTCGGTCTGGCCGGACCGGACCAGCCGCGGAACCGACAACACTCCACGGCGAAGGGCGAACTGGGACTCCCCGGCGGCCGCCACCTGGCCCAGTACCCTCGACACCGCCTCGACCACCGACGCCCGTGCCCTGGGGGAACCGGCTCGCACCGGAATATCCAGATCGGCGAGGAGGATCCGGCCGGGGTTCTCCACCTGGGCGGTACGCACCAGCCCCCACACCGCGGAGGCCACTGGATCGACTGGCATGTCCTCGTCGCACTCCCCGGCCATGACGCCTGCGCGAGTGACCACCACGAGCCGAGAGGGCGCCCACACGGGATTGGTGACAAATGCCTGCAAAACCGCCAAGGTGGTCTTGATCGCCGATCGGGCCCGCTGGGGATCACTCACATCCGCCTGGCCGGAATCCATGCACAACAGCACCCAGTGCGTGTCCCCACCCGCCTGAGCCGCCTCGGAGAGCTCCCTCACGTCCGAAACCGGAACCACCGATGGCTGCCGGATACCACCGTCAGCGGGCAGAGCGAGCCAGTCGATGGCGAACAGCGCACCTTCCTGGTGATCACCACGACGCTCCCCGCTGTCCTTGAGCCGCCGGACCGGGACACGTGCGCTCAGTGAGGAGCCGACCGACAGCACCGGCATGCCGAGCGGGTCGGTCAACTCCACCGACGTCCCCTCGGCACCGGGCACGAGCCGAACCCGCACCCGCCTGGCCCCGACGGCGTGCACCACAACCCGATTCCAGGTCAGCGGGAGCACCACGGCATCCGCATCGCCGTCGTCACCCGACGGGACGCCCGCACCGGGTCCGACACCGAGCCAACCCGCGTGCAGTGCGGCTTCGAGAAGGGCGGGGTGGAAAGCGAACCCGGCGGTCTCGGCCTGCGCGGGCAGTTCGACCTCCGCGAACCATTCGGCCCCACGAACCCAAGCGGTGCTCAGCCCCCGGAACACCGGGCCATACTCATGCCCCCACCCGGCCAGCGTGTCGTAGAACCCCTCGACCGAGACCGGCGACGCACCCGAAGGCGGCCACACATCCACCGCGTCGCCGACCGCGGCTGAACCGATCTCGGCGGCGAGGAAACCCGAAGCGTGGCGGGTCCAGACCCCGTGCGCACCGTCGCAACGCGAATGGATCCCGATGGAGCGGCGCTCCGCCCGATCGGCCTCGCCCACCCGGACCTGAATCAGCACCGCCCCCATCTCGGGCAGCCGCAGCGGCGTCTCGATCACCAACTCCTCGACCGCGGTGAGCCCGACCCGGTCGCCGGCCGTGATAGCCCACTCCACCATCGTCGCGCCCGACAGCACCACCACACCGGCCACCGCATAGTCGGCCAGCCAGGGATGTGTACCCAGCGACACCCGTCCGGTCAGCACCGTCCCGCCGGACTCCGGATCCTCCACCGCGGCACTCAGCAACGAGTGCTCCACCCGTTCCAGCCCCGCACCCGACACATCCGCCCGCACCTCGGGGTGCACCCAGTACTTCTGCCGTTGGAAGGCATAGGTTGGCAGTGCCACTCTGCGGCTCGCCCCCGCCGGCAGTAGACGCGTCCAGTCCACCTCGACGCCCTGAACGAACAGCTCCGCCAGCGAGTGCACGAAGCGACTCGAGTCGCCCTGGTCACGGCGCAGCGTTCCGCACACCAGACCGGCCACCCCCATGTCCTCCAGGGTGTCTTGAAGACCGACGGTCAGCACCGGATGCGCGCTGACTTCGACGAACACCCGAAACCCGTGCTCTGCCAAGTCCCGAGCCGCGGGCGCGAATCCGACCATGTGCCGCAGGTTGCGGTACCAATACCGGCTGTCGACCCGGTCAGCGATCCAGCCACCATCCACCGTGGAATACCAGGGCACAGCGGGCAGTTCGGACACGACACCGTCCAGCATTCCGGCCAGCTGGTCCTCGACGGCCTCCACCTGCGCGCTGTGGGAGGCGTAGTCGACCGGGACCATCCGGGCGCGCACACCCCGCGCCTGATATTCGGCCTGGATCTCCGCCAGTGAGTCGGGGTCACCCGCGAGCACCACCGACGCCGGGCCGTTAAGCGCGGCCACCTCGACAGTGCCCGCCCGGAGCCGACCGTCTCTGCGTACCTGTTCCTCGGGCAGTCGCACCGACAGCATTCCGCCGTGCCCGGCCAGCTCGCTCGCGATCGTCCGAGCACGCAAAGCCACCACGCGTGCGGCGTCGGCCAGCGACAACGCGCCGGCCACACACGCCGCGGCGATCTCTCCCTGGGAATGCCCGAGCACCGCGTCCGGCCGCACACCACAGGACTGCCACAAAGTCGCCAGGGACACCATCACGGCGAATGTCACCGGCTGCACCACATCGACCCGGTCCAAGGTCGGGGCGCCCTCCACCTGGCCGACCACCTCGGACAAGGACCAGTCCACATAGGGCGCGAGCGCATGCTCACACTCGGCCATCCGTGCCGCGAACACCGGTTCGGCCTCACACAGCCGCTGTCCCATCCCGGCCCACTGCGTGCCCTGACCGGGGAACACGAACACCGTCCTGCCCACCGGACCCGAACCCGCGACACCAGTCACCACACCCGGCGCCGACTGCCCCGCCGCCAATGCCCGCAGCCCCTTCACCGCTCCCGCGTCGTCGTCGGCGACTATCACAGCCCTGTGCTCCCACAGCGTGCGGCTACTCTCCAAGGAGCGCGCCACTTCACCCAGGCCCGGCCCCGCAGCGGCCACACCGGACTCCAGGAACGAAGCGAGCCGTCCCGCCTGTCCGGCCAGCGCCGCCGCCGTCGGCCCCGATACGACCACCGGCAACGACCGGCCATCAGCCCGATGCCGCGGATCAGGATCGGTGTCACCTGCGGTGGTGTCCCGCTCGACCGCCGGGACCTGCTCGAGGACAACATGCGCATTCGTACCGCTGATTCCGAACGAAGAGACACCGGCCCGGCGCGGATGCCCCCTGTCCGGCCACTCCCGCGGCTCGGTCAGCAGCCGCACCGTGCCGTCCGACCAATTGATCTTCGTCGACGGCCGATCCACGTGCAACGTCTTCGGCAGCAGACCGTGGCGCATCGCCAAGACCATCTTGATCACGCCGCCCACGCCCGCCGCGGCCTGCGTATGCCCGATATTCGACTTCAGCGAGCCCAGCCACAACGGGTTGTCCGCAGTTCGGGCCCGGCCATATGTCGCCAACAACGCCTGAGCCTCGATGGGGTCGCCCAGCGAGGTACCCGTGCCGTGCGCTTCCACCACGTCGACCTCCGACGTGGACAGTCCGGCATTCGCCAGCGCCTGCCGAATCACTCCCTGCTGCGCCAGACCGTTGGGCGCGGTCAGGCCGTTGGACGCACCGTCCTGATTCACCGCGGTGCCCCTGACCACCGCCAGTACTTCATGCCCAAGCCGTCGCGCGTCCGAGAGCCGTTCCACCAGCAGCACGCCCACACCCTCGGCCCACCCTGTACCACTTGCGGACTCGGCGAACGACCTGCACCGGCCGTCCGCAGACAGCCCCTGACGTTTGCCTAACTCGACGAAGACCCCCGGCGTAGCCATCACCGTGACACCCCCGGTGAGTGCCATCGAGCACTCCCCGGACCGCACCGCCCGACAGGCCAGATGCAACGCCACCAAGGACGACGAGCACGCCGTGTCCACCGTCAACGCCGGTCCCTGCAGACCCAGGACATACGACACGCGACCCGACAGCACGCTAGGCGTCGTCCCGGTCAAGGTGTACCCCTCGGAGTCGCCGGGTGCCTCGTGCGCCCGGGGTCCGTAGTCCTGAGGTATCGCCCCCAAAAACACACCAGTGCGACTGCCGCTCAGCGACGAGGGCACGATCCCCGCGTCCTCCACCGCTTCCCAGGCCGCTTCCAGCACCAGCCGCTGTTGTGGATCCATGGCGAGAGCCTCACGCGGGGAGATCCCGAAGAAGCCTGCATCAAACCCGGCCGCTTCCTCCATGAAGCCGCCGCCGCGCCCCGAGGAAAGCACTTCCGCGCCCCACCCGCGGTCGGTCGGCATCGCTGATATCGCGTCCGTGCCCTCCCGGACCAGGTCCCACAGGCCTTCCGGCGATTCGACACCGCCTGGAAAGCGACAGGCCATGCCGATGATCGCGATGGGCTCGTCCTCCGCGGCGCCGATCGGCGTCGGTCCCGCATCGGCGGCACCGGACGTCCCAGACACTTCCGAAAGCAGAAAATCTGTGAGTCGGGCTGGACCCGGGTAGTCGAACAGAGTACTGCTCGTCAGCGCCAGGCCGGTCGCAGAATTGAGCCGGAACACCAGCTCAACGAGCTTCGCGGAATCAAAGCCGATCTCCAGGAAGGTCCGGTCGAGCTGGATGTCGTCCAGTTTATCGACCCCCAAAACCGCCGCGCATTCGTCCCGGACGAGCTTCTCAAGATCGACGTCTCGCGGTGCGCCGAAAGGATTCTGCTGAACATGCGGCTGACGCCCTTGGTCGGAATCCCTTTCCGACACAGGTAGTTCCACCCTGGTGGCGCCGTCGAAGAAGGCCGTCCAATCCACCTCAACGCCGGCGGTATACAGGTGGGCCACTGAGACCAGCAGCCGATCAGCGCCTCCTTCACCCCGGCGAAGACTGCCGACCGCCACTACGGAAGAACCTGCAGTCTGAGCGGCCTCCTGAACATTCCCGATCAGGATGGGGTGCGGACTCGCCTCGACGAAGGCATCGAACCCGTCTGCGAGCAATTCACCCACCGCGCCATAGAAATTCACGGGTTCACGCATATTGCTGTACCAATAGTGTGGGTCACACGTCTCGGTGTCCAACTGGTGCCCCGTCACCGTGGAGTAGAACGGGACGTGGGAAGCCCGCGGCCGAATCGACGTCAGGAACGATTTCGTGCGCCCCTCTATCCGCTCCACAAACGCGGAATGGGCGGGGAAATCGGACTTGATCGGCGCCAGATAGGCGTCATCGGCCCACTCGGCCATGAGCTCGAACAGGGCGTCTTCGCTACCGGACACAGCTGTCAACGCCGGGCCGTTGACAGCGGCTACGGACAACCGCCCCTCCCAACGAGACAGCCTTTCACGTACGACCTCGGCCGGGAGCCCCACTGCCACGACCCCGCCGATACCGGAGAGCCCCTCAACGATCGCCGTTGCACCCGCGGTCACGATCCGCGCTCCGTCCTCGAGGGACAACGCACCGGCCACGCAGGCCGCGGCCACCTCTCCCTGCGAATGGCCGACCACGGCGGCTGGTTCCACGCCGTACGATCGCCAGACCGCCGCTAAGGACACCGTGACCGCCCACACGACCGGCGAGATGACGTCCGTACGCTCCAGCAGGGTGGCGGCTGCATAGCCCCGCACCACGTCCAGCAACGGCCAGTTGAAAAACGGTTCCAACGCCGCCCCGCAGGCGGCCATCGAGTCGGCGAACACCGGCGAGGTCTCCAGCAGTTCGATTGCCATCCCCACCCACTGCGTGCCGTGGCCGGGGAACACGAACACCACACCGCGAGTACCGAAGCCATCGCCGGAAGCGACTTTCCCCGTCACCAGGCCCCCTGCGGACCGCCCCTCCGACAGGGCGCTGAGCCCCTCCAGCAGCTCCCGGCGGTCGGCGCCGAGCACAACACCGCGATGAGGGAACGTCGCCCGCATGGTCGCGAGTGAGAAAGCCAGATCGCTGATGGACAGATCAGGCCGTGCTTCGACATACCGAGCCAGCTGGGCGGCCTCCTGCCGCAAAGCGGTCTCCGAGCGGCCCGACAAAACCCACGGAATCGAGTTCGCTGTATCCATATTGACCCTCCCGTGAGTCAAGTAGTTCTGTCTGACCTATTCGGAGCGGAGACCGCAACGACGTGGTGATTGAGCACTTCGCAAATGCCGCGCTCCGCCAGGTTCGGCAAAACCTCTGCTGCCAGAGCCGTACGAGAAAAACCCACAGGGATCTCACGAAGATCGAAATAAGCAGCGGGGGAGTACGGGCGGTTGTGCGTCCCGGGGCTCGTGCGGCGAGTCCCTTCGGCGGCCCCGTCCCTGCCCGGTTGTAGCTCGATGAGCCTCCTTGACGACGTAAAGAAGCCGACGCCCGAGGCCGCCGGGGTGAACCTCCGGCGGTCGGCCACACACGAGTGGCTGACTCGCCTGGACCAGGCGCACGCGGTGGGGCGCTTCTGGTTGATCACGTCGCTGTAGCCGGTCCTGTGATCCCGGTCCGGGGTGACGCACACGAGCGGCGTGCCCGTACCCCGGTCCTTGACGAGACTGTCGGCCAGGCAGACGGACATCATGTCGTCCTCCGCGCGGCCCGCGACCGCGCGCATGCGCCGCTCGGCGGCGGAGCGGCTGCGCCGGGCGTGATCGTGACGGGTGCCGCGACGGCGTTGACGTAGCTGACGTCGTACCAGGGCGCCAGGGAGTGGGCCGGATTGAAGTTGAACTCGGTAATCCGGTGGGCTGTTGGCCCATGGAGCAGTGGTCAGCGTACGGTCCGCAGTCCCCGACAGTGCAGTGGAACGTACTGCCCTCCTCGCAGCCGCGGCCCTCGCGGGCGAAGAACGGACCGCGCCAGTGCCCGCCCCCTCGCGCTTGGCGAGGTGAGCGTGGCCGACCCGCCCGGGTCCAGCACCGAACAGACCGGTGAGCGCGGTAGAACCATAGGCGTTGACAGTGCTACCGACCCAGATACGGCCGTCCGTCTTGTTCTGGAGAGCCACGGTGTGCGTGGCGGCGGCGGCGCCGACGTCGGCCGTGTCGCTTCCCGCGGTGGTGAAGGATGTGGTGGACCGTTCGCTGTCCAAGTGCGAGCCACTGGTCCGTGGCATGTACGGATTTCCTTTCCTGCGTCGTCGGCGAACGGATCCGGGTGCCGCCGCGGCGTCCCGGTCTTCCTGTCTCCCGGTTCCCGTCCGATCGGCCGGTGTGTCGCGGTATCCGGCTATCGGGCACAACGGGGTGCGTACCGCCGCGGGTTCAATCGCCGGGTGTGTCGTACCGGCGACACCCGCGCCGGCCTGCCGTGCCGGCGCATCAGGCGCTCGACGCGCTTGCGGTTGATGGCGTGCCCGAAACCGCGCAGTTCGGCATGGATGCGCCGGACTCCGTAGGTGCCCTTGTGCTCGGTATGGATCTCGCGGATCTCCCCGAGCAGGGCGTCGTCGGCGGCCTGCCGCTCTCGGCGGGCCTTCGCGCCGGCGAGCCACCCGTAGTAGCCCGAGCGCGAGACCTGCAGGACCCGGCATATCCGGTGGACGCCGAAGACCTCTGCGTGGGCGGAGACGAAGTCCCAGCGGCGGGTCTTCACTTCATCTCCTTCGCGAAATAGGCGGCTGCCCGGCGCAGGATCTCCCGCTCGAGTTCCCATTCCTTCTCTGCCTTGCGCAGTCGGCCTGCGGGAGACGGATCCCGATCACGATCACGTCCTGCTCGACGGAACGCTCGCCGAATGCGACCGGGTCGGTGACAGCCGGGCCGACTTCTCCCAGAAGCACCGCCGCCACGGCGTGAATGTGCAGGTCGTCGCCGATCCTGCGGGCAAGCTGCTGTGGATCTCGCCCGCACTGCCCGGCCGCACCCACGACCTGACCGCAGCCCGCACCCACTGCATCACCGGGATCTGCGAACGCCAAGGCGTGCCCATCCTCGCCGACCGCGCCTACATCGGGGCTGGCTCCTGGGTGACCACGCCGATCAGACGTCTTCCGCACCAAGACCTCACCGTGACCCAACGGACGATCAACCGGGCCCTGTCAGCGGCACGAGCACCGGTCGAACGAAGCGTCGCGAGACTGAAGTCCTGGCGCGTCTTCCGCAGAGCCCGCTGCAGCCCCAACCGCATGACGGTCATCGCCGCTGCCGTCCTCACCGTGGAGCGTCAACGCTGAAAAGGCTCAGTAAGCCATCCAGCGGCGACTCCATGACAGCCATACCCTGAGCCCTTGGGCCCGTCGATCTAACAAATGACCAGCTCCGACCCGCATCAAGCAAGTAGGACTCCATGATCCACAGGTGCCGTGTTCACCTGCGTTCCCGGGCCTGCCGCCAGCACCAACCTGCCCAGGTCCGGATACATCAGGCACTCGGCGGGGCGCTGACGGGGACTCCCTTTTCCGCAGCGCATTGAACCACAGGGCCGTCTGGTGCGTTGTGGGATCAGGTTGACGCTGACTTGCTATGGAGGGCTCCATGCCTAGACGGACAGATAAGGATCATGCCACCGAGGTCCGTGAATTTTATTTCGGTCTCGACGAAAGAAAAGCCATCGTGCCCCCGGGATACGTGCCGATCGCTAGCGCGCCGGGAGCCACTGAATTCGAAAAGTCCAGGCGGAGCCGGCTGCACGACCTTGCTAGGAACAAAGTTAGTGCGGGGCCGTTGGAGGCGATCGCCTTGGAGGAGGCGGGGCTGCCTCTGAAAAAACACGGTGATAACAAATGGAGAATTGACGAAAAAAAGGCACGCTGGGAAGTGGACGCCCAGAAGGATGCACTAGATGAGCTAAAGCGTGACGACGTGCTTAAATTCTACGGTATCGACAAAAACAAAAGCAAACGAATCCTGGCTCCGGGATACCGGGCGAGTGGTCGTGCGCCGGAAGGCGCCACTGAATTCGAAAAGGCCACACGTAGCCGGCTGGACGACCTCGCTAGAGAAAATCCTAAAGCTAGTGCGGGGCCGAAGGAGGCTGACGCCTTGAAGGAGGCAGGGCTGGCCGTGAAACAACTCGATAATGGCCGCTGGGCAATTGACGCAAAAAGGACACGCCCGGAAGCGTATGCCACCAAGGTAGATGCCGTAGATCAGCTAAGAGCCGACAACGTGCGTAAATTCTTCAGTCCCGGCGGAATAAGTAAACGAGTCTTGGCTCCGGGGTACTGGCCGAGTGGTCGTGCGCCGGAAGGCGCCACTGAATTCGAAAAGACCATGTGGAGCCGACTGGCGGACCTCGCTGGAGAGGGTGGGGCGGGGACCGTGGAGGCGATGGCCTTGGAGGAGGCAGGGCTGCGTCTGAAACGCCTCGGCAATGACAGATGGGAAATTGACAAGGAATTTTCGCCGGAGAATCCGGCGAGTATGCATCTTGCGCAGGGCAGTGAGTTTTCTGCATCTTCTCAGGGGCCTTGGGTCGATGATTTCTCTGGCGGGGTTAATTATTCGATGAATCCGGCGCAAGTGGCGGGTTATTCGCTGTATCCGTCTTCGTATCCGATCGAACCCGCGGTCCCGTCGCTGGAGAATCCGGCGAGTATGCATCTTGCGCAGGGCAGTGAGTTTTCTGCATCTTCTCAGGGGCCTTGGGTCGATGATTTCTCTGGCGGGGTTAATTATTCGATGAATCCGGCGCAAGTGGCGGGTTATTCGCTGTATCCGTCTTCGTATCCGATCGAACCCGCGGTCCCGTCGCTGGAGAATCCGGCGAGTATGCATCTTGCGCAGGGCAGTGAGTTTTCTGCATCTTCTCAGGGACCTTGGGTCGATGATTTCCCTGGCGGGGTTAATTATTCGATGAATCCGGCCAATCCTGCTGAGTCGCGGTACGCACCGTCGGGGTTTGCCTCGTCGGCGTCGTCGGCGGGTGGTCCACCATCGCAGTATCAGCCCTCTCGCAGGGACCACCCGGCGAGGACGGAGAAGGGGAAGGGGAAGGGGAGGGGGTGATCATTTGAAGTGAGGTTGATCCCTGGGAGTGAGCTTCTTCGAGGTGGCCACCGATCAGGTGAGGGTCCGCGAGCCGCAACGAGCGAGGCCCCCGGGCTATGACCGAGATGTCTGATGTCTCAATCACGCTGCTCGGGGGCCTCGTTGGTCATCTATCCTGCCGCACTCGACCTGCCCCATGCGCTCGTGGAGCGGGTCACGATGCTCATCGTCACCCGTGAGGGGGACCGGCGACGCAAGCTCCGCTCCTCTCAGCGCGCGATGGTGCCACTGGTGTACCAGCGCGAGCACGTCACCGAAGATCGCTGCCGGGTTCGGGATCAGCGAGTCCACCGCCCACGCCTGGTCATCCACCTGCTCGCCGAACGAGCGCCGGGTCTGCTGAAGGTCCTGCGAGGCCGACCCCGACTTCGTCCTGCTGGACGGCACCCTCGCCGAGAGCGACCGGGCCGGCCATGTTTAGCGGCGTCTACTTCCCCCTCGGCGTCCTTCCCGCCCTGCCCCACGCTCTAGCCTCGCCCTTTCACGAGGTGGGGTGTCCGATACTTGATCAAATAAGCGGAGAGTGCCCCTGACCTGCAACGATGGGACTTGTCTAGGGTCCTGTTGGCTGCACGGGCAGAAGCACTCTCCAGGTGAAGAAGCGTATCGGGTCGTACCCGCGTGTCCGCATCGAGGGCGGCGGCCGCGCGGTGGTCTCGCAGGCCGGGGGCGTGCTGCTGGTCGAGACAGTCCGCAAGTCCGGCCTGGACACCGCGATATCAGCGGCGCTGACGCCGTGGCG
>NZ_JBEXCW010000139.1:0-14382 GCF_040605435.1 Streptomyces sp. NPDC005574 | reverse complement strand
CGTCCCCGGCGCCGGTGGCCTCTTCCACCAGGTCGACCACGTAGAAGAGATGGGCGCCGACGAGGGCGTACCAGCTCCGGTTGGGGTGTGGGTCACTGAAGGGCACCCGGCGGGCGCTGGATCTGGAGGAGGCCGCCCTCGAGATGAGGGACGACCAGGGCGAACTCCTCACGGAACGTCTGCTGTGGACCAAAGTCACCGCCTGGCAGCCGTCCTCCCACGGGGCGGACCTGGTCGACCTGGAGCTCGAAGGAGAGCTCTTCACGCCCGTCCCCGAATACGCCCGGCCCATATGGGAACGGTGGCTCGCCGGGCCACCGAACACGCTGGGTGCCTGGGCCTGTCTCGACACCCGGCGCCGCGGTGCCTGGCTCGACCTCGTCCGGGAGCGGGCCTGTCGGCGCGCCCACGGCGACCGGCCGGCTCGTCACGCCTACGAACTCGATGGTCGGCACATCACCGACGGACCGGGCCTCTACCTGGCGCTCGGCGAGGCGGTGAACGGACCGGGCGGCTACTTCGGCGGCTGCCTGGACGCCCTCGACGACTGCCTGGGCGGCACCTTCGGCTACACCGCCCCCGCAACCCTGTTCTGGCGAGACGCCGTCACCGCACGCGAGCACCTGTCCAAGGCCTTGACACCGCACGGCCGGCCCTACGACCTGTTCGCCGAGGTCCTCAGCGTCCTGGCCGAGGGCGACATGCACGTAATCCTGGCGTGAGCCCAGAGGTCAAGCACGTCCGCCAAAGGACGCGGCGCAACCATGGAGGCGGCGCAGCGCGCTCGTGCACCCATCCGGGTCAGCGCTGATGGCGGCCCGGCCCCGCGCCGACGAGGGTAGAGGTGGCGCTTCGACGTTCCGGCCGAGGCCTCCCCTGTCCCAAGCACCGCCATATCCGATCGCAACACCCTCATTCGCAGCCTGGACGACGTGGGTTTGGCGGCCTGGTTTGGCGGCTCCCTCATGGGCGCGGTTGGACTCAACGGAGCAGCCCAGGCGGAAGGTGAGACGGCCCAAGCCAGGGCACGGATCGCTTCGTCGGACCCCCGTGTGCTGCCGTGCGGGGCTCCCGACGGGTAATGCGCGGCTTGATGCCGCGCCGCCAAAAAAGGCTTCGATACTTGTCGAAGTCGTCATTGTCGAAGTCGTCGTTGCGGGCGGCGTACAGCCTCTTCGGACCTGCGGCGGGTCTGGTCAGCGCCACGCACGTCGTCCGCCCCATCGCGACCCGCCGTGGAGGTGATCAGTCTGCGTCGCGAGACATGTTCTCCGGGAAGTGGCACGCCACAAGGTGTCCCCGCTTGAGCTCTCTCAGCGGCGGTTCCTGCATCCTGCAGATGTCCTGGGCCTTCCAGCAGCGGGTGTGGAAGCGGCACGCGGGAGGTGGGTTCACGGGTGAGGGCACGTCGCCCGTGAGGAGGATCCGTTCGCGGTTGGTGCGGCGCTCGGGGTTCGGGACGGGGACCGCTGACATGAGTGCCACCGTGTAGGGGTGCATGGGCCCGCGGTACAGCGACTCCCTGCCGCCGATCTCCACCACCTTTCCCAGGTACATCACCGCCACCCGCGTGGAGACATGCCGAATGACCGACAGGTCGTGCGCGATGATCACGTAGGTGAGGCCCAGCTCCTCCTGAAGATCGTCCAGCAGGTTGACCACCTGGGCCTGGATGGAGACGTCCAGCGCCGATACCGGCTCGTCTGCCACGATCATCTTCGGCCGCAGCGCCAGCGCCCTGGCCACGCCGATGCGTTGCCGCTGGCCGCCGGAGAACTCGTGCGGGTAGCGGTTGTAGTGCTCGGGGCTGAGCCCGCACAGTTCCAGCAGGTCCTGGACGGCGCGTTTCACTCCCTCCTCGGTCTTCACCCTCTGCAGCCGGAAGGGGTAGCCGACGATCGTGCCGACGGTGTGCCGGGGGTTGAGGGAGGAGTACGGGTCCTGGAAGATCATCTGGATGTCTTTGCGCAGGGGCCGCATCGCGCCGGGCGACAGGTGCGTGATGTCGCGTCCTTCGAACTCGATCTTCCCTGCCGTGGGCTCGAGGAGCCGGATGATCAGCCGTCCGGTCGTGGTCTTGCCGCAGCCCGACTCGCCGACCACGCCCAGCGTCTCCCCGGGCAGCACACTGAAATCGATGCCGTCCACCGCCCGCACCGCGCCGACCTGACGGCGCAACAGGCCCTGGGTGATGGGAAAGTGCTTCACCAGCCCCTGGACGTTCAGCAGGGCCTCCTGACCGGTGGTCTGCGTCGGTCCCATGAGTCCTCCACCTCCTCAGCCCGGCCTCACAGCCGGGGCGCCACTTCCTTGGCGAAGATCCGGCGCCGTTCCTCGGGCAGCAGATGGCAGGCCACGAGATGGCCGGTGCCTGACGCGTCGGTCAACTCGGGGACCTCCGTGAGGGACTTGTCGCCGTTGCGGTCGGCAAAGGGGCAGCGCGGGTGGAACGCGCATCCGGGCGGCAGTCTGATCAGGCTCGGCGGGTTCCCGGCGATCGGGGTCAGCCGCGCCTGCATTTCGCGGTCCATACGCGGCATGGAGCCCAGCAGGCCCCAGGTGTAGGGATGCTCGGGCGCCGTGAAAAGCTTCTTGGCCTCGCCCTTCTCCACACATTTGCCGGCGTACATCACCAGGATGTCGTCAGCCAACTCGGCCACCACTCCCAGGTCGTGAGTGATGATGATCACTGCGGAACCGAACTGCTCCTGGAGCTCGCGGATGAGGTCCAGGATCTGCGCCTGGACTGTGACGTCGAGTGCTGTCGTCGGCTCGTCCGCGATCAGTAGCGAGGGGTTGTTGACCAGAGCCATGGCGATCATGGTGCGTTGGCGCATGCCGCCGGAGAACTGGTGCGGATAGTCGTCGACACGGGTGGCGGGCTGCGGGATGCCCACCCGTTCGAGCATCTCCACCGCCCGTAGGCGGGCCTCCTTGCGGCTCGCCTTCGGATGGTGCACCCGGTAGGCCTCGGTGATCTGGGCGCCGATGGTGTAGAAGGGGTGCATCGCGGTCAGCGGGTCCTGGAAGATCATCGCCATCTTGTGGCCCCGCAGGTGCTGTACCCGGTCGGGAGGCGCGGAGATGAGCTCTTCGCCGTCCAGCCAGATCTCGCCGGAGATCTTGGCCTTGACGGTGCGGTGAAGGCCCATGATTCCCAGCGAGGTCACCGATTTCCCGGAGCCCGACTCGCCCACGATGCCCAGCGTCCGGCCGCGCTCGAGCTCGAAGGAGATGCCGTCCACGGCCTTGACCAGGCCGTCGTCGGTGTCGAAGTGGATGCGCAGGTCGCGCGTTTGGAGAAAGCCGATAGCGGGCGGTGCTCCGCGGCCGGCCTCCACACCACCGATGGGCGCTCCCACCGGCGGTTTTTCGCTGGGTTTCCAGCTCATTAGTACCTCACCCGGGGGTCGACGGCGACGTAGAGCACATCCACCACGAGGTTGGCCACGACGATGAAGAAGGCGGCCAGCGCGGTCACGGCCATGATCTTCGGCAGGTCGTTGTCGTTGATCGCCTGCACTGCGTACTGCCCGACTCCGGGCAGCGAGAAGGCGGTCTCGGTGAGTACGGCGCCGCCGAGCAGCAGACCGATGTCGAGGCCGAAGATCGTGATGATCGGGGTGAGCGCGGAGCGCAGACCATGCTTGACGACCACCGTCCGTTCGCTGAGGCCCTTGGCCCGCGCGGTGCGGATGTAGTCCTCGCTCATCGTCTCCAACATGCCTGCCCGAGTGAGCCGGGCGTACAGCGCCGAGTACAGGAAGGCGAGGGTGACCCATGGCAGTACCAGATTCTTCGCCCACATCAGCGGGTCCGAGGTGAAGGGAACGTACTGCAGGTTCGGGAAGATCGGCCACTTGTAGCTGAACAGTGCGAGGGAAACCAGTGCGGTGAAGAAGATCGGCAGCGAGACGCCGGCCAGCGCGATCCCCATGGAGAGCCGGTCGAAGACCGAGCCGCGCTTGAGCGCCGACAGCACGCCGATCGACACGCCGCTGACCAGCCAGATGATCGCCGCCCCCACTGCCAGTGACAGCGTCACGGGGATGCGTTCGGTGATCTGTGGCCAGACCGGCAGGTGGCTCTTGAACGAGTAACCGAAGCACGGCACCTGGCAGTAGGAGGCGTCCGGTCCGAAATGGAACGTGCGGCCGGCGAAGATCCCGTGCACGAACTGCCAGTACTGCGTATACAGCGGCTGGTCGAAGCCCAGGTTCTTCTGGACGGCGGTCAGTGCCCCAGGACTGGGGTCGCGGCCGACGTACTGAGCAGCCAGCTGGGTGCTGGTCTCGCCGGCCAGCCGGGGCACCAGGAAGAAGATCGCGAAGGTGATGGCCGTCACGACGAACAGCAGGATCACCGCGGCCGCTATGCGGCGAATGATGTACGCACCCACGGTCGGGCGGCGGGGCCCCGGCCGGCCGGAGCTCGGCCCGGTCGGCCGGCGCCTCCTCCTTCACCTCCTCAGCTCCTCCGGTCCGGTACGGTTCGCGCGTCTGTCACGGGCTACTTCACGCCGACGTTCAGGTAGTCGTACATGCCGTAGGCCTCGGTGACGAACACGTTGGTCGCTTGGTCCGGGCGGTACAGCGGGTCCTTGCGGTACAGCAGGGGCACCAAAGGCGCCTGAGCCATCGCGGCCTTGTCGATGTCCCCCCACGCCTTGGTGCGGGCCGCGGCGTCGGTGTTGCCGATGGCCACGTCGAGCATCTTGTTGCCGGCTGGATCGTTGAGCTCGGACAGGTTGCTGTTGCCCGAGGCCTTGATGGCCCTGCCGTCGGTGATCTGCTGGAGGAAGCCGTAGCCGTCCGGCCAGTCGGCGGCCCAGGCCGTCATCATCAGACCGAGACCGTGGGAGTGGACGAAGGCCGGAGCGCCGGCGCTGTCGGTGAAGTACTTGCCCGACGGGTACTGCTGGATGCCGACGTTGATCCCGACCTTCTTCAGCGAGGCCTGGACGGCCTGGGCGATCGCGATCTCGTTGGGCCGGTCGGACCGGGCGGAGAGGTTGGTGGAGAAGCCGCCCTGGTGGCCGCACAGGCCGAGCTCCTTCTTGGCCGCGGCGAGGCCCTCCGGAGAGTTGGCTCCCTTGGAGCCAGGGGTCTGGTACGGGTCGTACTTGACGTGGCCGGACACGGTGGGCGGCAGGATCGTCGTGGCGATGTCACCGTGGATGTTGCCACCGGTCGCGGTCTGCGCGGAGACCTTGTCGACCGCGTACTCCACCGCCTTGCGGCAGTGCACATTGTCGAACGGTTTGACGGCGTTCGAGATCGCCACATAGGCGAGCGCGCCGCTCTGCGCGTCGTCGATGTGTCCCTTCTGGCTGGAATTGCTCAGGGCGGCGGCCTGGCTCTGCGCCGCGATACCGGCGCCTGCGATGTCGAGCGTCGAGTTACCGGCGATCAGGTTCTGGTCGACCGTGGTCTGGGCGATGTTGAACTGGACGGTGATCTTGTCCGGGAGCTGCTTGCGGAGCGGGTCGGAGGAGGCACTCCACTGCGGGTTCTTCACCAGCGTTGCCCCCTTGCCGTCCTGGTAGCTCTGGAACATGTACGAGCCGGACGAGATCACGTTCTTCACGTAGTTCGAGCCGGTGTCCTTGGCCTTGGGGACCGGCGCCGTCTGCGGACTGCTGACCAGGTAGTCGAAGTCCGCGAACGGCTGGTTGAGGTGGAAGACGAGGGTGGTGTCGTCAGGCGTCTGGATGGACTTCAGGTCGCCGGTCTTGTCCTTGTACGGCCCCTGGTACTTGGGGGTGTTGTTCACCAGATACGCGTTGAAGTACGTGGGCCCGTTGGACATCACCTCGGGCGCGTAGTTGCTGCGCTCGATGGCGTACTTGACGTCCTTGGTCGTGATCGGTGTGCCGTCGGAGAACTTCAGGCCGGGACGGATGTGGTATGTCCACGTCTTGCCGTTGTCACTGGACTTGCCGAGCTCCGCCGCGAGGTCCGGTACGAGCTTGAGACCAGCCTTGCCGGGGGCCTGCTGGTAGCTGGTCAGAGCCCGCGCGTAGACCCGCGAGAAGTTCCACATGAAGGCGTAGTAGGTGTTGCCGGGGTCCATCGAGTCCGGTGTGCTCGACAACTGGTACGCCGCTGTCCCGCCCTTGTGGTCGGAGGGATTGACCACGCCAGTGATGCCGGCGTTGTAGGCGGGGGCCTTCCCCGTCGTTCCGCCGCCGCCGTTGCCGCCGCACCCGGACACGACCAGCGCCGCGGCTGCGGCCCCCGCAAGAACGAAAGTGATCCTTGATCTCCTCATGACGATGTCCCCTCGCCTGAGACGGGAATCGGTACGCGAATCAGTTGCTCCGCGGGTCCAGGGCGTCCCGGAGTCCGTCGCCGAGCAGGTTGAATGCCAGAACAGTGACGAAGATCGCCAGACCCGGGACGAGCATGAACCACGGATCGGCCTGGTAGAGGCTGATGGCCTGGTTGAGCATGCCGCCCCAGGACGCCTGCGGCGGCTGGATGCCGACGCCGAGGAAGCTCAGACCGGCCTCGAAGAGGATGTTCGTCGGGATCAGCAGCGTCGAGTAGACGATGATCGGTGCGACGAGGTTCGGCAGCAGTTGCTTGAACAGGATGTGCGGCCCCCGGGCTCCCAGGGTGCGTGCCGCGTCGATGAACTCGCGCTCGCGCAGCGAAAGCGTCTGGCCCCGAATGATGCGGCCCATGTAGGGCCAGCTGAAGAAGCCGATCACGAAGATCAGCACACTGATATGGAGCGTCAGCCCGTGGAGTCCGAAGGCACCGCCCTGCAGCGATGCGGACAGCGCGATCGCGAAGAGCAGCAGGGGGAAGGCCAGGAATATGTCCATGAGGCGGCTGATCACGGTGTCGACCCAGCCCCCGTAGTAGCCGGCGGCCACGCCCAGCACCGTGCCGAGGGTCACCGACAGCAAAGTCGCGCCGAATGCGACTGCCAGCGACACCCAGGCACCTTCGATGATCCGTGCGAGCAGGTCGCGGCCGAACTGCGGCTCGACGCCGAGGGGATGGTCCCAGCTGATCCCGCCCCAGGCCCCTTTGGGCCTGAGCTGCACCGGGTCGATCAGATTCTGGTGGAAGGCGTCCGGATCAAGCTTGAAGACGGATTCGATGACCTTGGCGAAGACCGCCAGCACCATCAGGCAGACCACGACGATGCCGCCCGCGACCGCGACCTTGTCACGCTTGAACCGCATCCACGCGATCTGCCCGAGCGACCGGCCCTCGATCCCCTCGCCCATTCCGGACAGCACGGACTCCGGCTGCGCTTCGGCAGCTGAGCCGGTGACCTCTATGGGGGCCGTCATGGCTGTGCACCCCCTGTCCGGTGGTGACCGGTTCCGGAGCAGCCGTGACAGACGATGGCCCGGCGGGCCACGATCGCCCATCCAGCACCGGTCCGAAGGGTCGCCAGACCAGGGCGGGATCAGAACGCCTCATTATAGGACTATTCAGGATATAAGGGTAGAAATAGAGAGAGAATTGGCTAACCGGCGTGCTGCGGCGCCGGTAGGGCCGAGAGGGGGTGGCTGTACACACAGAACCGGGACAGGCGGACGGTGACGTCTGCGGCTTCACCACAGCCCAGAAGAGCAGTCTGCTGGACCTGGTCCGCGTCTACGTCGGAAACATGGACGACGTGCACGCCTGGCCGACGTGAACATGACGGAGGCGGAGGAGCACGTCGAAGATACGTACTTCTGCGGATCGGCGAGACCAAGGACTCCTCGGCCCCCTGCTACCGCGTGGCGAGCTCAGCTTGTTCTTTATCTACCAAGATCTGCCGGGCTTGCCGATGGCCTTGAGGGTCTCGGAGCGTTTGACGGTCTTGCCGACGTCGTAGCGGGGTGCCCGGTGTTTGTTCTTGACGCCGGGTGGCCGTCCGGGGCCGGCGCCTCGAGGTTTGGGAACACGGGTCGGGCAGGCCAGGTAAGCGCGGATGTTCCTGAACCCTCGACGGACCCGGGCGGGGGTGAGCCGGCCGGAGGCAGCTGGCTTCTCCCAGGGTCGGCGGAGGTCCTTGGCGAGGGGCCTGGCAAGCCGGAGCTGGGTGTGAGCGACGATCAGAATCCAGGTCCAGCGGTCCGCCGCCTCGGGACTACGGAGTTTCGGGGTGGTCCAGCCGAGGGTCTGCTTCGCGAAGCGAAAGGTGTGCTCCAGGTCGAAGCGGCGGAGAAATGCCTGCCAGAAACGGTCCACGTCGTCCGGAGTGACACCGGTCTTGGAGGACCATAACCACACCGGCGGGGCATCACGGTCCTTCGACAGATGCTCGACCTTCAACCGGATCAACGTGCCCTCAACCAGGGGAAGTTCACCGTCATGGTCGAGCCATGAGGAGCGGTGGGTGAGCCTTGGGTGGACCCGGTCCCATGCCTGCGTCTCGGCCTTGCCGTAGTTGGTAGTTGCGGTGACCGTGGTGATCGCGGGCTCGGGCCAGGTCTCCGGCTTGGCAAAGCGGAATTCCGGGCCGTGCTTAGGCGGCCGGCCGCCCTTCGGGTCGTAGACACGAGGCGGCTTCGGCAGTCGCATGACGCGGTCGGAGCGGACCCGGCCGACCAGCTCGACCGGCAGATCGCGCAGGACCCAGGCCAGGCGGGTGACGTCGTAGCCAGCATCGCTGACGATCACGATGTCCGGGTCCCCGGCCCGCCACTGACCCGCGGCGATGAGCCGTTCAACGACTCCCCGCAGCTGAGCGGCGGTGACCGCGGTGGCGTCGTCCACCGGTCCGAGCCGGACCGCGTCCAGGATCGCGGTCCAAGAGGTGGCGCCCGGCTCCAGGACGGCGACGAAGGAGTAGGGCCAGCCCGGGATGAACTGCGACGCCGTCTTCGCGCGGCCGTAGACATGGCAGAACAGGCGCTCGGCCGAGCACGGCGCGTCCGAACGAAGCCATGGCGACACATCGACGGCCAGGACCAGACGCCCGCCGTCGAACCGCGGCAGCGACAGCCCGGCCAGCACCGTCCGCACCTGCTCGACATCGATCCGGCCGCGGTTCAGGCCTCCGTACAGCGCTCCGCGCCCACGCCGATGCTCGGGCAGCAGCGTCAGGTCCACCGGGGACTTCACCGCACCGTCCGCACACAGCACCGCATCCGTCAGCTCGAACAACTCGTCGCGCCGAGCGGTCAGACACTCGTAGAACTCGCCCCGGAAGCGTGACGCCATCAGGCAGCAGACTCACCCTCACGGCCTTCGTCTCGGTCACGTGCACCTTGGTCGGAGCACAGGATCAGACGAAGGCCGCCCCCACGTCCGGCAAACCCCCAGGTGAGCGACTCAGTACGAGACACCGTTCGAGACCGGAAGAAAAAGAACAAGCTCAGTAGGTGTTTTTGAAGCTGGCGAACTGGCTTCCCGGTCGTTTGGAGCACATCAGAACTCGCTGTCATCTGGGTGCGACGCTGTGCCAAAATTCGGCGTATGTCAGTTCGATACCCGCGCCCTCTGCGCCCAGGTGACCGTGTCGGTGTTACCGCTCCGTCGAGCGGAGTCAGGAAGGAACTGCGCGAGAGGCTGAACGTCGCCGTCCGTGACGTACAAGCCCGGGGATACGAGGTCGTCGTCGGGCAGTGCATGGACGGCTCCGGGCATGTCAGTGCTTCGGCTGCCGACCGCGCGAGTGAACTGATGTCGATGCTGACCGACCCCACCATCAGGGCCATCGTGCCGCCGTGGGGCGGAGAGACCGCGATCGACCTGATCCCCCTGCTCGACTGGGACCAACTGCGTCAAACAGAGCCGACCTGGCTCGTCGGGTTCTCTGATATCTCGACCCTCATCACACCACTGACTCTTCTCACAGGAATGGCGACCGTCCACGGCAACAACCTCATGGACACGCCCTACCGCGTGTCCGAGGGACTGCTGTCATGGCTCGACATAGTCGCCGCGCCCCTGGGCCACCGGTTCACGCAGACCCCGCCTGGTCGCCACCGGACCACGGGCTTCGACGACTTCGCCGCCTTCCCCGAAGTACGCGAATACACCCTCGATTCCCCGGGCACGTGGACCCGGCTCGACGGCAGCGCCGACGTCGAGGCCGAGGGACGGCTGATCGGCGGCTGCATCGAGACACTGTGCAATCTCGCGGGATCGTCCTACCTCGACGTCTCGGCCTTTGCCCGCAACGAGTCCCCCGACGGGCTGCTGGTGTACGTGGAAGCAGCCGGCGACGACGCCTTCACCATCTGCCGGAATTTGCACGGTATGAGGCTCACCGGCTTCTTTGACCGCGCGAACGCCGTTCTCGTCGGCCGTACCAGCGCGCCGAAGAACAGTTCCCTCAGCCAGCACGAAGCCGTCCTCGATGCTCTGGGCTGTCTGAACGTGCCGATCATCGCCGACATCGAATGCGGTCACATCCCGCCCTACATGCCGATCGTCAACGGAGCGCACGGCCGCATCATTCACTCACCAAGCCGGAGCGAGTTGACGCAGATCTTGGACTGACGCGCCAGGCCGGGCGCCCATTCAACGGGACGTCCTTCCGTCGGTGGTGTGCTTCTTCGTCCACTGGCTGGTTCGCGGGTTCTTGCGGGTGAGGCGCCTGGTCATGGTGGTGATGAGTGCCCAGTTCAGGTGGGCTTCGGAGTGCTGGGGCAAGCGTTCGTAGTCGCGGGCGTTGCGGCGGGCGTTCATGCACCAGCCGATCGTCCGCTCGACCTTCCAACGGCGGGGCAGGACGACGAAGCCCTTGACGCCTTTGGGCCTGGAGACGCCTGGACGGCTTTGAAGGCGACGGTCCAGTGGCGGACGGAGGCTTCGGCGACCATGCTCATGCGCCAGTCCGGCCGCCAGAACGGCGACCGCGACTCCGGCCGCTTGGGCCACAGCAGGCGCAGCGCGACCGACAGACGCGTTTTGTACTTCTTGTAGGGCTCGCCCCCGGCCTGGATCAGCTCCGTGCGGGCGTCCTTGGTGGCCTGGTAGAAGGGAAGATGCCCGGGAGGATCCATGCGGTGCAAAACCAGGACGGCCAGGGATCGTCGTCGTGGCCGGCGCGAAACTCCGCCGGTCCCAGTCCTTCTCGGCACTGGAGCACGCATCCGACATCGATCTTCGCCGCTGACCGAAGCATGCGTCTGAGCTTCCACACCTGGATGGGACTGCGCCCCGACACAGGCCCAGGCACACAGCCTCCGCACCCGTGCCTCCCCCCGGGCACCGAGCCCTGCCGTCTCGCCGACACCACGCAGCTCACGGGTGCACGCCCGCTCGAACACGACACGCTGGTGGGCCCCAGTGTCCGACGACGACCCGGACATGGTGTCCAGTGGTCAGGTCACCATCGATGCCAGTGGCCGCGGCCGCCGCCCGTCGTGATGGAGAAATGGCGAAGCCGAGCAGCCAAGCACCAAGACCTGCGGCCTGGGGGTCACGTCGGCCCGCGTTCGGCACTTGGAGCTAGGCGTTGATAGTTCCACCTGCGCCAACACGGGGACTCCCGGGTGATGGCCTGCTGTGCCTACGTGCCACCACCGCTCAGCAGCCCTAATGTGCGAACGGATGGAAGAAAATACATCAACGGGCACAAATCACATCCGGCGCGGCACAAAAATCTGGGCGATGGCGGCCGGTATCAGCCTGGCGCTGGCGGCATCCCTCGCCCTAGCCAATACTCTGGGCGCAAAACCCGGCCGGGCAGCGACGCTGATCGGCGTCCTGGTCGGCCTGACCGGTTTTCTGGGGTCGATCACGCAGCTTCTGCGCGACAAGCTGGCCGAGGTGCCTCGGTGGCAGCGCATCACGTACGCAGCAGTGATCGGTTGCTCCTTCGCCGGCGGGGTCTGGGTACTCCTGCGCTTCCAGGCGCCGCCGCCGCCGCTGCACCGGCTGACAGGTCCTCAGGACGTGGCCGTGGTCGGCTTCAAGGACCATGGCTCGGGGCAGAACCAGCGGCTTCTGGACGATGTCTCCTCGACCTTTGCCCAGGGCCTCGGCAAGGCCCTCCCCGAGGACACAGCCGTACACGACTACGCCACCGAGTACGGGCTCCCGTTGACCGAACTACTCAGCGGCGATCACCACCGCCTCGACAGCCGCACCCGGAAGTTCGTCGCCCAGTCCAACGCCGCCATCCTCCTTGGAGGCATCGTCACCGCCGGTTCGGGCGGGCAGATTATGGTACGTCCGGCGGTGTACGTGCGTGCTGACCAGGTGCCCGACGTTCCCGAACTCGCCGGCTGGTACACCAGCCAACCGATCACCGCCGACCAGAGCCTCGGCCTCGCCCACAGCCGGGCGGCCCTGGTGTCCGACCTGGTCGAGCAGGCCAGAGGCCTCGCCCAATTCACTTCCGCCCTGGACGCCTGGCACTCCGGCCACACCAGCGAAGCCGTCACCGGCTTCGCCCGGCTCCTACCCGGCGAGGAGATGTCGGACCTGGACAGCGGTACCGGATTCGTCACCCCGGACCTCATCCACTTGTTCCGGGGCCACGCCCTGGAACAGCCCGCCCTTGACGGGCGGGCTGTGCCGCGTTCCGTGTTGGAGGCCGCCGGAGCCGACTACCGAGCCATCCCAGCCAACTCCCCCATCCGGCTTCGAGCACAACTGAGCCTGGCCAGCAACATTTATCTGCTGGCCGTGACAGCGAAAGGCTGCGCTCCGGGAGTCATGCGTGACTCGGACATCCCCGGCGTCCCGTCCACCCTGAGGCGGCTGATGACCGATGCCGCTTTCACCCCGCTGGGCCGCCTCAAAGCCGCGGTCAACCTGGCTGAGGTGGAGTACTGCCGGGTCGTCGCAAACCTCACCGACGACGACGGCACCATCGATGCCGCCCTGCGGCGAGTCCGCGCCGCAGGGCCTGGCGTAGGCGTCCGTGAGCTCAAAGCGCTTGCCATCTCCATCGCCGCACAACGCCAGGCCGACCGGGGCCGATATGAGGCCGCCATCTCCGACATACGGCAGGCACTCGCTTTGGAGAGCCACTTCCTCCAGCGCGCCCAGTGGCAGGAATGGCTGGCCACCTGGGCCTTCACTCGGTGTGATCTGGGCACCGGAGACCAGGCCGTGCGGGATTCACTCGCCGAACGGCGCAACGCCTTCCGCACCAGTGTCGGGAACCGGCAGGACTACGAGGCAGCCCGCAAGCGCCTCAACCAACAAATGTCCAAGGCCCGCGCACAGTGCGGTCCTGAGACCCCACGGTGAGCCACAAAAGGAGTCTTTGATGAAGCGTCTACAACTAGCCGGATGGCTGGTATTGCTGTCCATCGCCGCCACAGGGTGTGGCTCGGCGACTCAGGACAGCACGCGTCAATCCCACCCGGCGACAACCAGGGCGGCGGCGAGCAGCGCCGAGAGCCGGCTCGCCGCAGACGCGCTCAAACCCAAACCCCCACGGCGCAAGGGCCCCAAACTGCAAGGGCAGTTCAGAACCCTCGCGGCAGGCGACGGCGCCGCCCCGGAATGTGTGCGCGACCTGTCCTCTCTACCGCCGAAGTTCGCCACCTCGCCCGCCGTATGGATGAGCACGATCCAGGGCCCCAGCAAGCTCGTGTTCACCGCCGAGAACGCGCTGTGCCTCCACGGCTTCACAGCCGGCCACCCGGTCACCGTCACCATCGCTGCCGGCCGCCATCACTACACCACCACCGCGCAGCCCACTGCCGGCAAGCTCACCTTCGAGCGGTACGAGCCTCCGGAGTCCCTCTTCAACGGAGCGCGGCTGCGGGTGTACGGCATCGGCAGCGGCGTGATGCAGAGTGAAACCTGGGACTTCGTACCGCAGTCCGCCGCCCGTGAAAGTCTGGCGGTAGCCGGCGGCTTCACCATCAGCGCCACCCAAGGCAGCGCCACAGTCTCGTACCGGCAGTCGGTCGGCGTACCGACGAACCCGGACCGGTCGCGACTGCGCGGTGAGAGCAAGCGCCGACTGGTCGTCGACGGTTTCAAGGCCGGCGACACAATTCCCATCGGGCTCTACCGCCTGTCCGCAGGGGGAAGCGACAAGGCGACCCTCGTCCACCAGCTCGGCACCGTCGTGATGCCCGGCTCGCGCACCGCCGTTTTCGCCGTTCCGCATTCGGCGGCGGGCAGCAAATACTGCGTCACGGTACCCCTCACCATGCAGTACAACTGCCCGTCCTTCTGAGCCGCCGACCGACTTTCCTGAACCGGCCTTGTGCCTCGAAAATCTCGTCCCTCCAGCTCATTCCAATCCCGCTCCAGAAGTCGAAACCCGCGCGAAAAGCGCGGGTGAGGAGGCGGCGCCAGGCGTAGTGGGCGCCGCCGATGGTGATGCGCTGCTTGACCACGGTGGGGATGAGCGATTCCTTGACTTCCTCCCCCTCGTAAACGAGGGGGATTCCTACGGCTCGCGCCGTGGGGGTTTCTGCTTCATAGCCGACTGCCCCGTCCGGGAGGACTC
>NZ_JBEXCW010000138.1:12928-14706 GCF_040605435.1 Streptomyces sp. NPDC005574 | reverse complement strand
CCGAACTCACCGGCTCCCAGGACCCGTTCACCGTCCACACCCGGTGGATCGAGACCGAGTTCGTCAACGACATCACACCCTTCACCACACCCGCCGGCCCGGACACCGACGAGGAACCCGGCCGCGACACCGTCGTCGTCGAGGTCGGCGGCAGACGCCTGGAGGTCTCCCTCCCGGTGTCGCTCGGCATGTCCCCGGCCCGCACCGGACTCGCCGCCGGCGCCCGGCCCAGGCGCCGCTCCGCCAGGGGGTCCGGCCCCGCCCCGTCGGGTGAGACCCTCGCCTCGCCGATGCAGGGCACGATCGTGAAGGTCGCGGTCGAGGAGGGCCAGGAAGTCGAGGAAGGCGACCTGATCGTCGTCCTCGAAGCGATGAAGATGGAACAGCCGCTCAACGCGCACCGGTCCGGCACCATCAAGGGCCTGTCCGCCGAAGTCGGCGCCTCCCTCACCTCCGGCGCGCCGATCTGCGAGATCAAGGACTGATCCGATGGCAGCACTCTCCTACACCGATGCCGTGAACGAGGCACTCGACCGTCTGCGCGGCGTGGGCTTCGAGCACGGCCCGCGGTTCGTCAACCACGCCCCGATGGCCGCGGAGGCCCTGGCCCACATGGGCTACACCGACGAGGTGCCCGGCTGGGTCGACCGCAACCTGCGCACCCGCGCCTACCACGAGGTGCCCGGCCTGCGCTGGACCATCGACCCGGCCGACCGGGCCGGATGGCAGTCGGCGCTCGGCGACTTCGGCCGGGTCGGCGACTGGACCGCCCTGTTCGAGCGGGAGTTGGCCGAGGACACCTGGACCGGGGTGCTGGCCCGCTGGTGGCCCCGGCTGCTGCCCGGCATGTCGGGGGTGCTCACGCACGGCGTGATCCGTACCGCCCACGCCGTCCGCGCGGTGGCCGCGGCCGGCCCGGACGACCACCGGCAACTGAGCGAACTCGCACAGGGCCTGGGCTACTGGGCGGCACGCTACGCGGGTCACGGGGCGCCGGTTGAGCCGGTCCCCGACGAACTCGGCCCGTCCGCCGATCCGTTGGGCGAGGGCGGGCGTGATCCGGCCGCGCGGGCGCTGGACGAACTGGTCGCGGAGTACTCGGGCGTCTACGCCACCGTCGCGCAGCGTCACCCGATCCCGCTGATCCACTCGGTCACCGGGCCGGCCGCCGTCCGGCTGGTGATCGAGCACCTGCCGCGGGCCCAGCGGTGGCCTTCGTACGAGGTCGCCCGCTCGCTCAGCCGTACGATGCTCGACTGGTTCCACGCCACCCCGCGGCCGGGGGCGCCGCTGCCCGAGGCCCCCGACGTGGACGAGGTGTTCGCGAACGCCGTCCAGATCGGCGACGAACACGCCATCAAGCTCGCCGAGGTCGCCGTCCGGCACGAGGCGATCGCCCCCGACCCCCGCCACGCGGCCGCCGCCCAGACGGCGAACCAGAGCCTCGGCCGCCTGTACCTGTGACCACCGGCCCACCGCGCCCCCGCCCGACCGGCTGACCCGGCCCTCCACCCCCGGCCGCGCTCCGCCCGACCACGTTGGCCTCCACCCCCGGCCGCGCTCCGCCCGACCACGTTGGCCTCCACCCCCGGCCGCGCTCCGCCCGACCACGCTGGCCCCCCACCCCGGCCGCGCCCCACCCGACCACCCCGGCCCGCCGCCACCGGCCCGCCGTCACCGACCGCCTGCCCGGTCGACCTGCCCTGCCCGGGCGCCCGCACGTCACCAACCGTTTCGGCCTGCCCAGTCCAGCCCGGGCGCGCCGGCCACCCCCGGCC
>NZ_JBEXCW010000138.1:0-12830 GCF_040605435.1 Streptomyces sp. NPDC005574 | reverse complement strand
GCTTCGGTCACTCCCGGCCTTCGGTCACTCCCGGCCTTCGGTCACTCCCGGCCTTCGGTCACTCCCGGCCTTCGGTCACTCCCGGCCTTCGGTCACTCCCGGCCTTCGGTCACCCCTGGCCTTCGGTCACCCCTGGCCTTCGGTCACCCCTGGCCTTCGGTCACCCCCGGCCTTCGGCCACCCCGTTCTCCCCTGGCCCGTCTCTTCCCCGCCTGAAGTGCGGGTTCATCCCGAGGAGTGTCATGGACGCATCTGTCATCGTCGTGGGCGCCGGACCGGCGGGCATGATGCTCGCCGGTGAGCTGCGCCTCGCGGGCGTCGGCGTCATCGTCCTGGAGAAACTCGCGGCGCGTACCGGAGAGTCGCGCGGTCTCGGTTTCACCGCCCGCACGATGGAGGTCTTCGACCAGCGCGGGCTGCTGTCCCGCTTCGGCGACATCGAGGTCAGCAACGTGGGCCACTTCGGCGGTCTGCCGGTGGACTTCGGGGTGCTCGACGGCGCGCACCAGGCCGCCAAGACGATCCCGCAGTCGGCCACCGAGACCGTACTGGAGGAGTGGTGCGCCCAGCTCGGCGCGGACATCCGGCGCGGCCACGAGGTCCTGTCCGTCACGGAGAAGGAGGACTGCGTCGAGGTGGAGGTGCGCGGCCCCGCCGGTGTGCGCCACCTGCGCGGCGAGTACCTCGTCGGGTGTGACGGCGGCCGCTCCACGATCCGCCGGAGCCTCGGCTTCGACTTCCCCGGCACGGCCTCGACCCTGGAGATGTTCCTCGCCGACGTCAGGGGCATCACGCTGGAGCCCCGGATGATCGGTGAGACCCTGCCGGGCGGCATGGTCATGGTGGGTCCGCTGCCCGGCGGGGTGACCCGGCTGATCGTGTGCGAGCGCGGCACCCCGCCGCGGCGCCGGGAGAAGCCCCCGGCGTGGGAGGAGGTCGCCGCCGCCTGGCAGCGGCTGACCGGCGACGACATCTCGCACGCCGAGCCGGTGTGGGTGTCCTCGTTCGGCGACGCGACCCGGCAGGTCACCGAGTACCGGCGCGGCCGGGTCTTCCTCGCCGGCGACTCCGCGCACATCCACCTGCCGGCCGGCGGCCAGGGCATGAACACCAGCATCCAGGACGCGGTGAACCTCGGCTGGAAGCTGGGCGCGGTGGCCGGGGGCAGGGCGCCCGAGGCGCTCCTGGACACCTACCACGCCGAGCGCCACCCGGTCGGCCGGCGCCTGCTGATGAACACCCGGGCGCAGGGCCTGTTGTTCCTGTCCGGGGCCGAGGTGCAGCCACTGCGCGACGTACTGAACGAGCTGATCCACTACCCCGAGGTCAGCCGGCACTTCGCCGCGATGGTCTCCGGCCTGGAGATCCGCTACGACCTCGACGGCGGCTGTCACCCGCTGCTCGGCCGGCGGCTGCCGGAGGTGCGGCTGACCGGCGACCGGCTGGTCTCCTCCAGCACGGAGGCGCTGCACGCGGGCCGGGGAGTGCTGCTGGACCTCGCGGGCAACGGGGCGCTGCGCCGCCGGGCCGCGCCCTGGCTGGACCGGGTCGACGTCGTCACCGCCACACCGGTGCTGCCGGAGGGCAGTGCGCTGGCCGGCACCACGGCCGTACTGGTGCGCCCCGACGGCTACGTGGCCTGGGCCGCGCCGGGCAGTCACGGCGATCTGCCGATGGCACTGGAGCGCTGGTTCGGCCCGGGCCGCTGACCTCGCCCCCGCTCCCGGCGCCGGGAGCCACACCGTCACCTCACCGCCGTACGGCATCCGTCACGCCCGCCCGGGCCGAGGCCGCCGGCCCGGGCACCGCCCGCCCCGCATACCGCCGAAGGAGACCCTCATGCACAGCACACTGATCGTGGCCCGGATGGACCCCGGCAGCCAGGCCGACGTGGCCCGGCTGTTCAAGGAGTTCGACGGCACCGAGATGCCGCACCTGATGGGCACCCGGCGCCGCCAGCTCTTCACGTACCGCGGCCTCTACTTCCACCTCCAGGACTTCGACGCCGACAACGGCGGCGAGCTGATCGAGGCCGCCAAGTCCGACCCGCGTTTCGTCGGCATCAGCGAGGACCTCAAGCCGTTCATCCAGGCGTACGACCCGGCCACCTGGCGCTCCCCGGCCGACGCGGTCGCCACCCGCTTCTACGACTGGGAGGGCCGGGCGTGAGCGCCAGGCGAGTGGTCATCACGGGGGTCGGTGTCACGGCCCCCGGCGGAGTGGGCGCCGGGAACTTCTGGAACCTGCTCAGTGAGGGGCGTACGGCGACGCGCGGGATCACCTTCTTCGACCCGTCCTCGTTCCGTTCCCGGGTCGCCGCCGAGATCGACTTCGATCCGGAGGAACACGGCCTCGGCCCGCAGGAGATCCGGCGGATGGACCGGGCGGCGCAGCTGGCCGTGGTGACCGCCCGGGAGGCGGTCGCCGACAGCGGGCTCGACCTGGCCGCGGGTGACCCGTACCGGGTGGGCATCACGATCGGCAGCGCGGTCGGCGCGACCATGGGACTCGACGAGGAGTACCGGATCGTCAGCGACGGTGGCCGGCTGGCCCTGGTCGACCACGAGTACGCGGTGCCGCACCTCTACAACTACCTGGTGCCGAGCTCGATCGCCGCCGAGGTGGCGTGGGCGGCGGGCGCCGAGGGCCCGGCGACGGTGGTCTCCACCGGCTGCACCTCCGGCCTGGACTCCGTCGGCCACGCGGTCGAGCTGATCCGGGAGGGCTCGGCGGACGTCATGGTGGCCGGCGCGACCGACGCGCCGATCTCCCCGATCACGCTGGCCTGCTTCGACGCCATCAAGGCGACCACCCCGCGCAACGACGACCCCGAGCACGCCTCGCGGCCCTTCGACGGGACCCGCAACGGCTTCGTGCTGGGGGAGGGTTCGGCGGTGTTCGTGCTGGAGGAGCTGGAGAGCGCGCGCAGGCGCGGCGCGCACGTCTACGCGGAGATCGCCGGCTACGCCTCGCGCTGCAACGCCTTCCACATGACGGGGCTGCGGCCGGACGGCGCGGAGATGGCCGAGGCCATCACGGTGGCGCTGGACGAGGCCCGGCTGAACCCGGACGCCGTCGACTACGTCAACGCGCACGGCAGCGGTACGAAGCAGAACGACCGGCACGAGACGGCCGCCTTCAAGAAGAGCCTCGGCGAGCACGCCTACCGGACCCCGGTGTCCTCCATCAAGTCGATGGTCGGGCACTCGCTCGGGGCGATCGGCTCGATCGAGATCGCCGCCTCGGTGCTGGCCATGGAGCACAACGTGGTGCCTCCGACGGCGAACCTGCACACGGCCGACCCCGAGTGCGACCTGGACTACGTGCCGCTGGTCGCGCGTGAGCACCGCACCGACGCGGTGCTGACCGTCGGCAGCGGGTTCGGTGGTTTCCAGAGCGCGATGGTGCTGGCCCGCCCCGAGAGGAGTATGGCATGAGCTCGTCAATACCGAAGGCCGTCGTGACGGGGCTCGGCATCGCCGCCCCCAACGGCCTCGGTACGGAGGACTACTGGGCGGCGACCCGCGCGGGCAAGAACGGCATCGCCCGCATCACCCGCTTCGACCCCTCCCGCTACCCCGCCCGGCTGGCCGGCGAGGTCCCCGGATTCACCGCCGCCGAACACCTGCCCAGCCGCCTCACCGCACAGACCGACCACATGACCCGGCTCGCCCTGGTCACCACCGACTGGGCGCTGGCCGACGCCGGCGTCACCCCCGCCGACCTGCCCGGATACTCCATGGGCGTGGTCACCGCCAGCTCCTCCGGCGGCTTCGAGTTCGGCCAGGGCGAACTGCAGAAACTGTGGAGCCAGGGCAGCCAGTACGTGTCCGCGTACCAGTCCTTCGCCTGGTTCTACGCCGTCAACAGCGGCCAGATCTCCATCCGCAACGGCATGAAGGGACCCAGCGGCGTCCTCGTCTCCGACCAGGCCGGGGGCCTCGACGCGCTGGCCCACGCCCGCCGCCAGATCCGCAAGGGCACCGACCTCATCGTCTCCGGGTCGATCGACGCGTCGATCTGCCCGTGGGGCTGGGTCGGACTCCTGGCCGGCGGCCGCCTGTCGACCAGCGAGGAACCCGACCGGGCCTACCTGCCCTTCGACGCGGCCGCCGCCGGGCACGTGCCCGGGGAGGGCGGGGCGATCCTCATCCTGGAGTCCGAGGAGTCGGCCGCGCGGCGCGGGGCCCGCGTCTACGGCGAGTTCGCCGGCTACGGGTCCACCTTCGACCCGGCCCCCGGCAGCGGCCGCCCGCCCGGTCTGCGCAAGGCGATCGAACTCGCCCTCGCCGACGCGGGCGCCGACGCCGCCGACGTGGACGCCGTCTTCGCCGACGGCGCCGCGATCCCCGAGCTCGACCGGTCCGAGGCGGACGCCCTCAACGACGTCTTCGGACCGCACGGCGTCCCGGTCACCGCGCCCAAGACGATGACCGGCCGCCTCTGCTCGGGCGCGGCGCCCCTCGATGTCGCCACGGCGCTGCTCGCCCTGGCGGACGGCATCATCCCGGCCACCACGAACATCGACCCCGACGCGACGTACGACCTCGACCTGGTCACGGACGGGCCCCGCCCGGCGGAGCTGCGGACGGTCCTGGTCGTGGCCCGGGGCGCCGCGGGGTTCAACTCGGCGGCGGTGATACGGGCCGCCGGCTAGAGCCCCACCCCCGACGGGGCGCCCGGACCACCGGGCCCCCTTCGTCCTTCCTCCCCCTTGAATGAAAGGAACACCCGTGGCCACCCAGCCCTTCACCATCGAGGACCTCAAGCGGATTCTGCTGGAGGGAGCCGGCGCCGACGAGAACGTCGACCTCGACGGCGACATCCTCGACACCGAGTTCGAGGAACTCAGCTACGAGTCCCTGGCGCTGCTGGAGACCTGCGGCCGGATCGAGCGCGAGTACGGCATATCGCTCGACGACTCCGTGCTCACCGAGGCCAAGACCCCCCGGGCGATGGTCGAGGCGGTCAACGCCCGCCTGGACGACACCACCCCGGCAGCCGCCTGACCCCCCACCCACCCGCACCCGCGACACCCCGCGCCCCAACGGAGGGCGCCCCACGATCACCGCCCACGAAAGCCCCCTCAGGGGCGCGGGGAACTGCGCGCCAAGCCCCCACCCACCCGCACCCGCGACACATCCCGCGCCCCCGCGCCCCCGCGCCCCCAACGGACGGCACCCCTCCGTCACCGCTCACGAACCCCCGTCAGGGGCGCGGGGAACTGCGCGACCAGCCCCCACCCACCCGCACCCGCGACACCCTCCGCCCCAACGGAGGGCGCCCCACGATCACCGCCCACGAAAGCCCCCCTAGGGGCGCGGGGAACTGCGCGACCAGCCCCCCCACCCGCACCCGCGACACATCCCGCGCCCCCGCACACCCAACCCCCGCCAAAAAAGGGAGCACCAGACATGTCCGACATCCCCCAGCGGGTGGCCCTCGTCTCCGGGGCCACCAGCGGTATCGGTCTCGCGGTGGCACGGCTGCTGGCGGCCCAGGGCCACCGGGTCTTCATCGGTGCCCGCGACGCCGAGAACGTCGCCCGTACCGTCAAGCAGCTGCGCGAGGAGGACCTCGACGTCGAGGGCGCCCCCCTCGACGTGACCTCACCGCTGTCGATCGAGACCTTCGTGCAGGCCGCCGTGGACACCTTCGGCACGGTCGACGTCCTGGTCAACAACGCGGGCCGGTCCGGCGGCGGCGTCACCGCCGACATCGACGACGAGCTCTGGTACGACGTCGTGGAGACCAACCTGAACGGCGTCTTCCGGCTCACCCGCGCCGTCCTCAACACCGGCGGCATGCGCCACAAGGACCGCGGCCGGATCATCAACGTCGCCTCCACCGCCGGCAAGCAGGGCGTGGTGCTGGGCGCCCCCTACTCCGCGTCGAAGCACGGTGTCGTCGGCTTCACCAAGGCCCTCGGCAACGAGCTCGCCCCGACCGGCATCACCGTCAACGCGGTGTGCCCCGGATACGTCGAGACGCCCATGGCGCAGCGCGTACGGGCCGGCTACGCGGCGGCGTACGACACCTCCGAGGACGCCATCCTGCAGAAGTTCACGGCGAAGATCCCCCTCGGCCGCTACTCCAGCCCCGAGGAGGTCGCCGGCCTGGTGGGCTACCTCGCCTCCGACACGGCCGCCTCCATCACCGCGCAGGCGCTCAACGTCTGCGGCGGCCTCGGCAACTTCTGACCGGTCCGACACCCGTACCTTCCGAGGAGCACGCATGTCCGCATCCGAGCCGCGGGAAGTCGCGCACGAGATCACGGTCTCGGCCCCGGCCACCGCCGTCTACCGGCTGATCGCCGAGGTGGAGAACTGGCCGCGGATCTTCCCGCCGACCATCTACGTCGACCACCTGGAGCGCTTCGGCGACGAGGAACTGATCCGGATCTGGGCGACGGCCAACGGCGAGGCCAAGAACTGGACCTCGCGCCGCGTCCTGGACCCCGAAGGTCTCAGGATCACCTTCCGCCAGCAGGTCTCCACGCCCCCGGTCGCCACCATGGGCGGCACCTGGATCATCGAGCCGCTGTCCGAGACCGCGTCCCGCGTGCGGCTGCTGCACGACTACACGGCCGTCGACGACGACCCGGCGAGCCTGGCGTGGATCGAGGAGGCCGTGGACCGCAACTCCCGCTCCGAACTCGCGGCCCTGAAGACCAACGTCGAACTGGTCACCGCGTCGGAGGAGTTGACGTTCTCCTTCGAGGACACGGTCGAGATCGACGGCTCCGCCAAGGACGCCTACGACTTCGTCAACGAGGCCGGACTGTGGTCCGAGCGGCTGCCGCACGTGGCGACCGTACGGCTCACCGAGGACACCCCCGGACTGCAGACGCTGGAGATGGACACCCGCGCCAAGGACGGCTCCGTGCACACCACGAAGTCCTACCGGGTGTGCCTGGACGGCGAGAAGATCGCCTACAAGCAGACCACCCTGCCGGCGCTGATGGCCCTGCACACCGGCTACTGGACGTTCCGCGAGACGGACACCGGTGCGACCGCCTCCTCGCAGCACACCGTCGTGCTGCGGCCCGAGAACATCGAGCGGATCCTCGGTCCCGGGGCGGGCGTCGACGAGGCCAGGGAGTACGTGCGCTCGGCGCTGAGCACCAACAGCCGCGCCACCCTCGGCCACGCCAGGGACCACGCCGAAGCGAGGCGCTGACCCGTGGCCGGCGCCGACGCGGTCGATACGCAGGTCGTGGTGGTCGGTGCCGGCCCCGTCGGCCTGATGCTCGCCGGGGAACTGCGTCTCGGCGGCGTGGACGTGACCGTACTGGAACTGCTGGACGCCCCGACGACCGAGTCGCGGGCGTCCACGCTGCACGCCCGGACCATGGAGATCCTGCACCAGCGGGACCTGCTGGAGGGGCCCGGCGGTTTCGGTGACCCGCTGCCGCCGCACGAGCCGATGGGCCACTTCGGCGGACTGCCGATGGACCTGCGGCTGCCCAGCCCCTACCCGGGGCAGTGGAAGGTCCCGCAGGTGCGCACCGAGGAACTGCTCGGCGCCCGCGCGGCGGAACTCGGGGCGCGGATCATGCGCGGCTACCGGGTCGTGGCCCTGGAGCCGCATCCGCACCACATCGAGGTGTCCGCGGAGTACGGCGGGCGGACGGAGCGGTTCACCACCCGCTACGTCGTCGGCTGCGACGGCGAGGACTCGGCCGTACGGCGGCTCGCGGGCGTCGGCTTCCCCGGCACCGGCGCCGAACGGGAACTGATCCGCGCGGACGTCGAGGGCATCGAGATCACCGACCGCCGCTTCGAGCGGCTGCCGAAGGGGCTCGCCATCGCCGCCCGGCGCGGCGACGGCGTCACCCGGGTGATGGTCCACGAGTTCGGCCGGCCGGCCCGCGCGGCCGGCGAGGCCGTCTTCGCGGACCTCGTCGAGGCCTGGCACAACGTCACCGGCGAGGACATCTCCCACGGCACCCCGCTGTGGGTCAACTCCTTCGGCGACGCGTCCCGGCACGCCGAGCGCTACCGCGAAGGCCGGGTGCTGCTGGCGGGCGACGCGGCGCACCAGCAGATGCCGATCGGCGGCCAGGCGCTCAACCTCGGCCTCCAGGACGCCGTCAACCTGGGCTGGAAACTCGCCGCGACCGTGCTCGGGCAGGCGCCGGACGGGCTGCTCGACACCTACCACCAGGAACGGCACGCCGTCGGACGGCGGGTGCTGTCGCACATCCGGGCCCAGGCCCGCCTGCTTCTCGGCGGCCCGGAGGTCGAGGCGCTGCGCTCCGTCGTCGGCGAACTGACCGCCTACGAACCGGTACGCGCCCACCTGGCCGGCACCATCAGCGGCCTCGACGTGCGCTACGAGACGGCGGCCGGCCACCCACTGGTGGGCGCCCGCCTCCCGGAGGCACAACTGCCGGGATCAGCCGAGCCGTTGAGCGCGCTCGGACTGCTGCGCACCGGGCGGGGACTACTGCTCGTGCCGGCCCGGCAGGAGGAACTGCGGCAGCGCGTCGCCGGTGTGGCGCGGCCGTGGGCCGCGAGTGTCGACACCGTGACCGCGCTGCCCCCGGCCGAGGGCCCCCTCGCGGAGGTGGCCGCCGTGCTCGTCCGCCCCGACGGGCACGTCGCCTGGGCCGGCGACTCACCCGACGGCCTGGACACCGCCCTCGCCCGCTGGTTCGCCCCCGACGAGCCGCGGGACACACCTCCGCGCGCACACCCCCACGCATCGCACGCACAAGTCAACGGCAGGAGAAGGAACATGGGTGACCTCACCGGCAAGACCGCGCTCGTCACCGGCGCGAGCCGCGGGATGGGCCGGGCCACCGCCGAACGTCTGGCCCGCGACGGCGCGCTCGTCGCCGTGCACTACGCCACCAACGAGGACGCGGCCGCCGAGGTCGTCGCCGGGATCGAGAAGGACGGCGGGCGCGCGTTCGCCGTACCGGCCGCCCTCGACGCGCCCGGCGGCGTGCACGAGCTGTTCCTCGGCCTGGAGCGGGGGCTCAAGGAGCGCACCGGCTCCACCGTCCTCGACATCCTGGTCAACAACGCCGGGGTGATGGGCGGGGTGAAGCCCGAGGACACCACCCCGGAGCAGTTCGACCGGATCTTCGCCGTCAACGCCAAGGCGCCGTTCTTCATCGTCCAGCGGGCGCTCGCCAACCTCCCCGACGGCGGCCGGATCGTGAACATCTCCTCCGGGCTGACCCGCTTCGCCAACCCCGACGAGATCGCGTACGCGATGAGCAAGGGCGCCGTGGAGCAGCTCGCGCTGCACTTCGCCAAGGCGCTCGGCCCGCGCGGCATCACCGTGAACAGCGTCGCGCCCGGCATCACCCGCAACGGCAACCCGGTGTTCGACATCCCGGAGGCCGTCGAGGCGATGGCGGGCCTGTCCACCTTCAACCGGGTCGGCGAACCGCAGGACGTCGCCGACGTCATCGCCTTCCTCGTCTCCGACGACGCCCGCTGGGTCACCGGCTCCTTCGTCGACGCGAGCGGCGGAACCCTCCTCGGGTGACGCCGTGACCAGGCCGCATCCCTCCGCGACGGCCACCGCCGGGCTCGCCGCCGGGCAGTGGGACGTACGGCTGTGGGCGCTGCTGTGCGTCCTCGCCGGCAACATGCTCATCGACGCGCTCGAAGTGTCCGTGGCGGTCGTGGCCCTGCCCTCGATCCGTACGGACCTCGGGCTGCCGCTGACCGCCGTGCAGTGGACGATGACCGGTTTCGCCGCCGGCTTCGGCGGGCTGATGCTCTTCGGCGCCCGGGTGGTGAGTCTGCTGGGGCGCCGCCGGGTCTACCTGGCGGCGCTCCTCGCCTTCGCGGCCGCCTCCCTGCTGAGCGCGCTCGCCCAGGAACCCTGGCTGCTGGTCGCCACCCGGCTCGTCAAGGGCTTCTGCGCGGCGCTCACCGCGCCCACCGGCCTCGCCATCATCTCCACCGCCTTCCCCGAAGGCCCGCCCCGCAGCCGGGCGTTGTCCGTCTACACCCTCTTCGGCGCGGTCGGCTTCACCACCGGCCTGCTGCTGTCCGGCTGGCTCACCCCGTACAGCTGGCGGCTGACCTTCGCCTTCCCGGCGCCGGTCGTCCTCCTCCTGTTCGCCCTCGGCCTCCGCCTGATCCCCGACAGCGACCACGCCGGGCCAGGCGGCACGGGCCCCACCCCCGCACACCTGAAACCACCCCGGCGCTACGACGTGACGGGCGCCCTCACCTTCACCGGCGCCCTGCTCGCCCTCGTCCAGGGCGTCACGGCCCTGCCCGCCCACGGCTGGACCGACCTCCGCTCCGGCGGGGCCCTGCTGGCCGCGGCGGCGCTGCTCACCCTGTTCGTCGCCGTCGAACGCACCACCCCCGCGCCCCTGGTGCGGTTCGGCGCGCTGCGCGGCGGCCCCATGCTCCGCTCCGCACTCGGCGCGGCCTGCCTCAACGGGTCGTATCTCGGGCTGCTGTTCGTCCTGGTCCACCAGCTCCAGACGGTCGCCGGCTGGTCGCCCCCGCGCTGCGCGCTGGCGCTCGCGCCGGCCGCCGTCCCGCTCGCCGTCACCGCGCTGCGGTCCGGCCGGCTCGTCGCCCGCTTCGGCGCCCCGCGGCTCATCGCGGCCGGCGCCGCCCTGCCCTTCGCGGGCTACCTGCTGCTGCTGCGCGAATCCTGGCCGCTGGACTACCCGGGGCTGCTGCTGCCCACGCTGCTGCTGGTGGGCGCCGGGTTCGTGCTGTCCTTCGCCGCGCTCAACACGCAGGCCACCGCCCGGCTGCCGGCCGCCGAACGCGGCGCGGGCAGCGGCCTGTACCAGACCGCCGTACAGATCGGAGCGGTCCTGACACCGGCGCTCGCCGCCGCCCTGGTCACGGCCGCCACCCCGGCGCACGCCACCGCCGCCCAGGCCGTGGCGGCCTGCCGGCCCGCACTCGTCCTGGTCGCAGCGATCGGCGCACTGGGACTCCTGGTGGGCCTCGGCGGCCTCACCCGCACCGCCGTTCCGCGCCGCCCTCCCGCACCTCCCACCCACTCCACGACGGGGCACGATCATGGACCAGACGACGAAGACCTGGATCTTCGGCGACCTTGACGATCTCGACGACCTGGACTACGAGTTCGAGCAGGACCACGTGGTGGAAGTGGTGCCGCCGAGCCTCGCGGAGCTGGCCTCCTGCGGCCTCGCCGAACGCACCCGTCTCCTCGACGCCTACGTGCGCGCCGAACTCGCCCGCGTCCTGCGGGTCGAGCCGCACACCATCGACACCGTGGGCCGCCCCATGAACAGCCTGGGCATCGGCTCCATCACCGGTCTGGAACTCCAGCGCCGAATGGAGGCCGTCCTGCGGGTCGACGTCAACCTCAACATGCTGCTGCGCGCCAACAGCGCCGCCGAACTCGTCGACTGCCTGGCCGGACAGCTCGGCCCCGAGGACAGCCCGCACAAGCACGCCGCCGAGATCGAGCACCTCGTCTCGCACGACCTGCCGGGTACGGCGTGAGCGGGGACCTGCTCGTCCGCGGGGGGCCGGCCACCGACGCGGCCCGGCTGCCCGCCCCCGGCCGGCTCGACGTGTGGCTGCTGCGCCGGCCCCGGCTCGACTCGGCCGCCGAACAGCTGGAGCTGACCGAGCTCAGCGACGCCGAACGCCGGCGCACCGCCTCCTTCGTCCGCCCCACCGACGGCATCACCTACGCCTCCGCGCACATCGCCCTGCGCCGGCTGCTCGGCGCCTACCTGGGCCGGGCCCCGCGGGACGTGCCGTTCGTGCGGGAGCCCTGCCCCGGCTGCGCCAAGCCGCACGGGCGGCCCGCGGTCGCCCACCCCGACCCGCCGCTGCACTTCTCCCTGGCGCACAGCCACGGCATGGCCGTCATCGCCGTCTCCTCCACGGTGATCGGCATCGACGTGGAGCGGCTGCCCCGCGAGGAGACCGTCGAGGTGTGCGCCCCCGCCCTGCACTCGGGGGAGCGGGAGGAACTCGCGTCCCTCGCCGGGGAGGCCAGGCGGGAGGCGTTCGGACGGATGTGGACCCGCAAGGAGGCCTACCTGAAGGCGCTCGGCACCGGCCTGTCCCGCGATCCGGGCCAGGACTACCTGGGCTCCGACGCCCACCGCCGGCCGGCCGGCTGGACCCTCCTGGACCTGCCGGCGGGCCCCCGCCACAACGCCGCCGTCGCCGTGCTCGGTACCGGGGCGCCCCGCGTCGGGGTGCGCTGGCTGCCACCCGAGGCGCTGTTCGCCGGCGGCACGGTGGAGCTCGACGCCGCCGGCCCGGGCGCCGCCGCCACGACCACGCAAGGACCTGACAGGGGAGCGTGACCCAGATGTCGACCGACCAGACCGGCACGGCACACACCGCCGCCGCCCGGCCCAGCCTGCACGACCGCGAACACCGCGGCCAGTGGAGCGCCCTGGAACGGGTGGAGGAGCTCGGCCTGATCAAACAGGCCGCCGCCCACGGAGACCCGCTGGCCACCGAGCGCCAGCACGCCAAGGGCAAGCTCACCGCGCGCGAACGCATCGAACTACTTCTCGACGAGGGCTCGTTCACCGAGGTCGAGAGCCTGCGCCGGCACCGCGCCTCCGGCTTCGGACTGGAGCGCAAGCGCCCCTACACCGACGGCGTGGTCACCGGCTGGGGCACGGTGGAGGGCCGTACCGTCTTCGTCTACGCCCACGACTTCCGCATCTTCGGCGGCGCCCTCGGCGAGGCCCACGCGCAGAAGATCCACAAGATCATGGACATGGCGCTCGCGGCCGGGGCGCCCCTGGTCTCCCTGAACGACGGCGCGGGCGCCCGTATCCAGGAGGGCGTCAGCGCGCTCGCCGGCTACGGCGGCATCTTCCAGCGCAACACCCGCGC
>NZ_JBEXCW010000137.1:0-14896 GCF_040605435.1 Streptomyces sp. NPDC005574 | reverse complement strand
CGTCACGGCGCCGTGACGGAACCCCCGGCCGCGAGGAACCCGGCTGCTGACGCCCTGTCAGGCCACCGGCTGGGTGAAGCGGATGTTGTTGCCGAAGGGGTCCCGCAGGCCGCAGTCGATCCCGTACGGGCGCTCGGTGGGCTCCTCGGTGAACTCCACGCCCCGGCCCAGCAGCGTCTCGTACGTCTTACGGCAGTCGTCCGTGCCGAAGATGAGGTGGCCGCCCATGGCACCCTTCGTCAGCAGGTCGCGGACCTGCTCTGCCGTCTCCTCGGACAGCGCGGGGGGACCCGGCTTCTCGAGCAGGATGTGGCGGTCCGGGTGCCCGGGGACGTTGACGGTGAGCCAGCGCATGAACCCGAGGTCGACGTCGGCGCTGACCTCCAGGCCGAGCGTGCCGACGTAGAAGTCGAGTGCCTTGTCCTGGTCGAGGACGTAGATCTGTGAGTGCGTGATCGAGGTGAACATGAGCGTCACGCTACCGAGCCGGCCGGCGGAAAACTTGTCCAAAACTGCTCAGTCGGCCCACGCCCGGCCGGTGGCCGGGTTCTCACGTGCTCGGCCGCGTCCAGGCCATGGTGAAGCACGTGGGTACGGGCATGGCCACCGACGCCTTGCGGTACTCGCGCGGTGAGCGGCCGACGATGTCGCGGAACGTGCGGCTGAAGGTCGCCGGGCTGCCGAAGCCGACCTCGAAGCAGATGTCGGTCACCTTGCGGTCGGTCTCGCGCAGCAGGGACATGGCCCGCTCCACCCGTCGGCGCTGGAGGTAGCGGTGCGGTGTCTCACCGAACGTGGCCCGGAAGGTGCGCGTGAAGTGGGCCTCGGAGACATGCGCGATCCGGGCCAGGGCCGGGACGTCCAGCGGCTGCGCGTAGGCGCGGTCCATCGCGTCCCGCGCCCGCAGCATGCGGCGGTTGGTGTCCTCGGCGTCGCGGCTCACACCCCCATCCCACCACGCCGGCTCGCGGGCCTCGCACGGTGTCGTCACCGACGCCCTCGAACAGCTGCACCGCCGAGCTTCAACTCAAGCGTCGGATAAGCGAGTTGACGCAGCACGCCCATATCCCAGCCAACTCACCCGGCTCATGGCATATATGACGGATGGTCAGTCATGACTGTCCGCACTCAGCCTTCCCGTGCGCGCGTACGGCACGCCACTCCGGCCGACGTACCACACCCGCCCCCATGTCGCATCCGGGCGCGAGACGTTCAGTCATCAACCACCCCCTCGCGCCTGAGCGATCAAGATGTTGAAGAAGTAAATTCTGTTAACTTGTGGGGTTTTTGCATGATTTCGCCCGATGCGGTCAACTTGGTTGTGGAGGCTCACTGACCTACACCGAGAGGGAGATGGCGATATGCCTTCCATCGAAAACCGCACCGACGAACTGACCGGAATCCAGGACGTCGACCTCGAAGCGGTACTCGACCCCGCCGAGTCCGACGGCGTCTTCCGTGACAGCAGGGAATGCGCGGCCCTGGCGCTGGCGTCCGGGGGAGGCAGCCTGCTGCTGTCCCCGCCCACCCCGCGCCCCAAGAAGGGCTGAGGGGAGCGACAGGAGCAGAACCATGGAGCAGTCAGGCACTTCGACCCCTTTGCTGGGTACGGTGCACGACCTCGCTGCCGGCGTGGTCTCCGCCCTTCGGGGCGGGGACCACGTCCCCGTGGCGGGCCGTGCGGTCGTGGACGACTCTTCGGCGGGCTTCCTCACCGCGGCCGTCCGCGTACTGGGAGCGGATCTGCTCCTGCCCGACGTCCTCTTCCACACCTCCCCCGACGCCGGGGAACTCGCCGTGTTCCGCAAGGCCGTGGAGGCTTTCCCGCCCGGTCCCGACGCCACCCCCGCCGTCCGCTGGAGCCACTGGGCGATGGCGCGTGCCCTGCGCCGGTTCGAACCGTCGTTCCCGCACGAGCCCCACGCTCCCGGCCGGCCGTCGGACCCCTCCGGCCCCCTGGATCCCCTCGACGGCGAGGAGGGCGCCGAGCCCTGCGCCGCCTGGCTCGACGCGGCGGACTGGCGGTCCCTGACCCATCAGCTCGCCGTGCTGGCCGCGCTCGCCGTGCCCGGTGAGGACTCCGCGGTGGCCCGTGCCGCCCGCGGCCGCCCGATCGACGTGGCCAGGGGCTTCGTACGGGCGGTACGCCGCAGGGACTGGCAGCAGGCGGCAGGGGCGGGACGCTGGCTGACCCAGCTGGACGGGGTGCCGGACACCCTGGGACTCGGCACCGGGCTCGACTTCGTCGAGCTGATGGGCGGCACGGACCCGCGCGTCACCCTCCAGGTCCAGGCGGCCCGGATCCTGCGGACGGGAGCACGCGTGTGACGGCGCCCCGCACCGAGGAGGCCCGCACGGTGGAGGCCCACGCCCGCGCGGTGCGGCGGCGTGCCTGCGCCTGGGTGTCGGCCCACCGGGACCGCTTCGCTCTGGGCGAGGACGCGTTGGCCCCCGACGGGCAGGTCAACAGCAGTTGGAAGCCGCTCGGCGAACTCGCCCAGGTGTGCGCGAGCGTCCTGGCGCACACCGCGCCACCGGACCCGACGCACGCGCGCGCGGGCGATCTGCTGGCGTTCGCCTGGCGGCAGACCGGGCACGGCGAGTTGTTCGTCCGCCTGCAGCAGTGCGAACCCTTCGCCACCTACCCGCTGGAGGTGTACGGCGCGTTCGCCGCCGCCGGCCTGCGCCGGCCGGAGTACGAGCGGGCCGCCGCGACCGTGGCCCGCGCCCGCGGCTGGCGGCTCACCGAACAGGACCCGACCCGGCGCCTCGGCGTGCTGACCGCCGAGCGACGCGCCGGCATCCACCGGCCGGAGCACGACTCCCCGACGCTGGAGCGCACCTGGCTCGGCGGACTCGCGGAACCCTGGACCTTCGAACGCTTCTCGGGGTACGCGCTCACCCACGTCGTGTTCCACCTGACCGACTGGGGCCGCACCCCGGACGCCCTGCCGGCCGACCTGGCAACCTATCTGACGCATTGGCTGCCGCCCTGGCTCGACACCTGCCTCGACGCCGGGATGTGGGACCTGGGCTGCGAACTGCTGGCCGTGGCGGCGACCCTGCCCGGCCCGACCGATCCGCCCGATCCGCCCGTGACGGCAGACGCCTGGCACCGGATCTCGTCCGCGCAGCACGCGTCGGGCGCGCTGCCCGAGGAACGGCCGTCCCCCGCCGACCCCCAAGACGCCGATGACGAGCCCGGGTTCACACACTGCTACCACTCCACGCTGATGGCCGCGTTCGCGGCGGCCCTCACCCTCGGACGCCGGCACCTCCACCGAGCCGGCCACGGACGCGGAGACGGCGAGGAGCGCGACCTCACCGGAGCGTGGCACGCGGAGCCGGCGGCCGGACCGGGTCCACGGACCCGGTACGACGGACAAGGAGCACTCGGATGACCGACACCCGGCTGATCCACACCGTCGGCGTCAACGCCCTGGAGTGGCTGTGGGCCCACCGCGACGGATTTCACCTGGAGCCCGATGTGGACCCCGAGACCGGTTTCCTGGAACGCTTCAAACCGGTCGGGGAACTCGCCCTCATCTGCAAGGTGCTGTTCCGTGAGGGAGTGGCCGGCGCCCGGCAGGCCCAACTGGCCCGCCAACTCATCGACCACGCCTGGCGCGACACCCTGGACGGCGGCCGCGGGCTCCTGCGCGGGCAGCGCGTCGAGCCGATCTCCCCCATCCCCTTCGAGGTGTACCTGCCCTTCAGGGAACTGGGGTACAGCCTGCCCGAACTGGAACGTGCCGCGGTCCTCAACCACCGCAGCGACAGCTGGCCGGCCTTCGAGGTGACGCCGACCCGGCGGCTCGGCCTGTCCGCGTTCCAGCGCCGCTTCGGCCTGTCCCCCCGCCCGCCGGAGACCGAGGCGCTGGCCCTGACCTGGCTGGCCCGCACCCCCGAACCCTGGACCGTCGAAGGACACATCGCCTACGACATCACCCACGCCGTCTTCCACCTCACCGACTGGGGGGAGAACCCCGACGGGCTGCCGCCCCGCCTCGCGGAGTACCTCACCCAGTGGCTGCCGGTGTGGATCGACGACTGGCTCGACCTCCGGCGCTGGGACCTGCTGGGCGAACTGCTCGTCGTCGACGCCTGTCTGCCCCGGCCCGCGCTCGACGAACGCGCCTGGCACGCCTTCGCCGTCGCGCAGCGGGCCGACGGCGCGATGCCCGCCCTGCGCACCATCCCCGAAGGAGAGCCCGAGGAGGTGTTCGACGTCGTCTACCACCCGACGCTGGTCGCCGCCTTCGCCTCCGCGCTGGCCACCTCGCGCGCGCTGACCGCGCTGACGCAGGCCGGCCCCTCATGACCGGCCCGGCCCCGTCGTACTGGCCGGGCGTCGCCGAGGACACCGCCGACGCGTTCGCGCCCCACGACGAGCCGGCCGGGGCGGCCCCGGAGGAGGAAACGCTCGGGAAGCGGCTGGAGCACGCCGTCGGCGTGAGCGACGCGCCCGATGTCGTCCTGGCCGTCTCCCGGCACGGCCGCCGCGTCCTGCGCTGGGGCGGCACCGCGCCACCGCCCCCGGTGCCCCGCCCGGAACTGCGCTACGAACTCGGCTCGGCGACCAAGGCGTTCACCGGGCTGCTGTTCGCGCAGCTGATCAGGCGCGGACTGCTGACCGGCGGGGAGGCGGCCGCAGACTGTCTCGACCCCGGCCGCGCGACCGGGGCGGCCCCGGTGACCCTCGCGCATCTCGTCACCCACACGTCGGGGCTGCCCGCCCTGCCCGCCGACTTCTTCGCCCGCGCCCTGCCCGCCTGGCGCACCAACCCCTACGCGCGCTACCCGGCGGAGCGCGTGATCGGCGCCTTCCTGCGCCACCGGCCACGGCAGCGGCCCGGCCGGCGGTGGCACTACTCCAACTTCGGTGTCGCGGTGCTCGGTCACGCCGTCGGCGCGGTGACCGGTACGGCCTGGGAGGAACTCCTCGCCGCCCACGTGCTGCGTCCGCTCGCGCTCGGCGACACCGGAACCCGCCCGCGGGGGCCGGGCCGCGACGCGATCGGGCATCGCAAGGACGGCCGCGGCGCCGTCCCGGCCTTCGACGCGGGCGGGTTCCAGGCCGCGGGCTCCGTACGGGCCACCCCCGGCGACCTGCTCACCTTCTTGGAGGCCCATCTGGCCCCGCCACCCGAGCCACTGGCCGGCGCGCTGCTGTCCATGCACACCCCTGTCCTGCGGCGCGGGCTGGACCACCGGCACGTGCACACGGTCGGCTGGTTCCGTCATCCGACCGGTGGCGGGCCGATGTACTTCCACAGCGGGGCGACCCTCGGGCAGCAGGCGTTCCTGGGTTTCCGGCCCGACACGGGCACCGCGCTGGCGGCGCTGTGCACCCGCCGGTTCCGGGCCGGCGACCCCTTCGTGGCCGCCGCCTACGCCCTCCTCGCGGACCAGTGAGGGGCCCGACAGCGGTGCGGGGTGCGGGAGTCGACCTCCCACACCCCGCGGACCGCTACGGCCGTACGGCCGTCACACGCGCTGCCACAGCGCCGGCGTGCTGTCCGGCGCCCAGGTGGTCTGCGCCTGGTGGGTCTGGAGGCACTGGTAGCTGACCCCCTCGACGGTCACCGTGTCGCCGACCGCGTAGACGCGGCCCGCGGCCCAGGTGCCGGTGGTCCCGGACTGCTCCGGGGCGGCCGTGGCGGCGGCGGTCGTCAGGGTGAGGCCGAAGTCGCTGAGGATCGGGTTGACGGGCTGGAAGAACGTCGTACCGCCCCTCGTGCAGTCACCGGAACCGCCGGAGGTGACGCCCTGCGCCTGGGCTCCCGCCAGGTAGGGGCCGCCGGAGTCGCCCGGTTCGGCGCACACCGTGGTCCGGGTGAGGCCGTTCACGGTGCCCTCCTCGTAGGTGACACTCGTGTTGAGCTGCTGGATCGTGCCGCAGTGCCATCCGGTGGTCGAGCCGGAACGGCACACCGAGGCCCCGACGAGTGCCTGCACCGAGCCGGCGACCTGGACGCTCTGCCCGCCCTCTCCCCGCACCGTCGGAGTGACCGTCCAGTCGCTGTTGACGCCCACCCACGACATGTCCTTGCCGGGGAAGGTGGAGGCCTGGAACGTGCCCTGCGCGGCCTGGTTGAAGCCGGTGGTCGTGTCGCCGGCCGTGCCGCAGTGCCCGGCCGAGACGAATCCCTGCTGCTGGCCCTTGGTGACCGAGAAGCCCACCGAGCAGCGCGCGGCGTCGTTGATGTAGTAGGCGTCCCCGCCGACGATGTCCTCCCTCAGGGCCGGCCGCTCGGCCGACACCCGGACGGCCAGGCCCCGGTCCTCGACCCCGGCGGCCCGGATGAAGGAGGTCGCGGCCGACCGGCTCGTCGCCTGCACCACGACCCGGTTCGTGCGGACGTCGACGTACCACACCGGGGTGTCCGCCGTGCGGGTGCGGCCGGCCGCGTCGTCCAGCCTGTCCTGGAGCGACTGCAGCCCGCGCAGTGACGTCCTGACGATCGCGGCCTTCGCGCCCTCGGCCTGGATGGCGGGCACGTCGGCGGCGTCGGTGGTGGCGACGTTCAGGTCGGCGGAGGTCGCGCCGCTCACCCAGGCGCCGGCGAACCGGCTGCCCAGCGCGTTGTGGAGGCGGCCCGCGCGGGTGCCCGCCTCGGCCTCGTTGGCCAGCCGCGTGGTCACCTGCCCGGGCGTCAGCCGCAGGTCGCGGCCCAGGGCGCGCAGCATCTCCGGTGACGGTGTGGCCGTGCCGGCCGTACGGGCGGCGGACAGGACGGGCGCCGGGGCGCTCGGCGGCTGCGCGACCGCGGCCGAGTGGACGGCGGTCAGGGCGAGGGCGCTCAGAGCGGTCACAGCGGCGCGGCGTCTGCCGGCGGCGTGTCTGCCGACCATGCGGTGTACCTCCTTGGGAGACGGATGAGGCTGTCGCCAGGTCTAGCCCGGGACGCCCGCCGCGATGCCGGACGAGGAGGTGTTTCGCGCGATGGGGGACGTGCGGACTGCCATGTGCAGTACACGGCCGGCCTGCGACCTGACACTCAGCCACACCTCGCGGTCAACGCCGTGTACGCGTCCGGAGCCGTTTGTCCCCCGACCGGCGCGGCCGCCCGTCAGCCCCCTGCGGGGACCTCCACGACGGCGCCTTTCTCGTCGATGGTGTGGGTGCCCCAGTAGGTGTCCCACTTGTCGCCGACTTCCCGGGGGACCTTGCCCTTCGGGTAGCGGACGTAGCCCTTCGGCGGCTGCTCGCCGTCGGAGACGCAGGCGCTGCCGGTGCCTCCCACGCTCAGGACCGGGTACTCACCGCCGCCGCAGACGGAGTCCTGCGCCGAACAGCCGGTCAGCAGCGCTGCGGTGACGCCCAGCAGCGCGAGACCGCTCACGGCCCACGGCCCACGGGCGCCGCGCACGGGCGGCGAGGTCCGAACTCGGCTTTTCCTGAACACAGTTGACTCCCCTTGGTTGCCTGGCACCCATGCTGTGGGAGGGCCGGGAGCCAGGCATGAGTACGCGTACTCACCCGCGACGACCGGACTACCCGGGTCCGGGGACCTCGGGTAGTCCGGTGCCGCGCCGAGGGGCGGTGCGGTGGGTCGGTCCCGGTGGCCGGGACGGGGGGAATCCCGGTGGATCAGTCCCGGTCCAGTACGGCCGCGAGGGCCTTCCGGAGGGTCGCCGCGGGGTCGGCCGACGCCCCCGTGGACCGCCAGGCGACGAATCCGTCGGGGCGCACCAGCACCGCGCCGTCCGCGGTGACGCCGTGCGCCTGCGCCCAGTCGGCGCCGTCCTCGGGAACGAGGTCCGCCCCGGTCCCGCCGCCGACGCGGTGGGAGTCGAGGGGCACGGACAGGTCTTCCGCGACCTGCCGTGCCGCCGTGTGCCAGCCGCCGGCGCCGTCGGTGGAGCTCAGCAGCACCATGGACCGCTCGTAGAGGTCGAGGGTGGAGATCCGGCCCCCGGAACGGGTCAGCCACATGTGGGGCGCGCGGCTCCCCGGCTCGCCCGTGAGCCGGACACCCTCGGGCACGACCGGCGTCGCCGGGTCCGCGCCCAGGACCGCGCCGCGCGGGTAGCGGTAGCCCAGCGCGACGTTGAGGATGCCGCCCTTGCTGCCGCCGGGGCCGCCGCGGCCGCCCGCTTCGGGGCCGGGCGTGTAGCCGGGGTGGCTGTGCTCGACCGACCGTGAGGAGGCGCGGGCGCTGGTCGCCTCCGCGACCGGCCGGCGCTCCGCGTCGTAACTCTCCAGCAGCCCCGGACCGGCCCAGCGGCCCAGCACGGCGGCCAGTTTCCAGGCGAGGTTGTGCGCGTCCTGGATGCCGGTGTTGGAGCCGAACGCCCCGGTGGGCGACATCTCGTGAGCCGAGTCGCCCGCCAGGAACACCCGGGAGTGCGCGTACCGTTGTGCGACCCGCTCGGCCGCGTGCCAGGCGGCCCGGCCGGTGATCCGCACATCGAGGTCGGGCACTCCGACGGCCCGCCGGATGTGTTCGACGCAGCGTTCGTCGGTGAACTCCTCCAGCGTCTCGCCGTCCTCCGGATGCCAGGGGGCGTGGAACACCCAGTGCTCGCGGTTGTCGACCGGCAGCAGCGCCCCGTCCGCCTCCGGGTCGGTCAGGTAGCAGACGATGAAGCGCCGGTCCCCGACCACCTCGGCGAGGCCGCGGGAGCTGAAGGTGACGCTCACGTTGTGGAAGAGGTCGCCCGGGCCGTTCTGCCCGATGCCGAGGGCTTCCCGGACGGGGCTGCGCGGGCCGTCCGCCGCGACCAGGTAGTCGGCGCGGATCGTGGTGTGCTCGCCGGTCTCCCGGCTCTTGACGTGCGCGGTCACCCCGTCGGGGTCCTGCTCGAACGACATCATCTCGGTGGAGAAACGCAGGTCCCCGCCCAGCTCCCGGGCGCTGGTCAGCAGCACCGGCTCCAGGTCGTTCTGGCTGCACAGGCACCAGCCGCCGGGGCTGAAGCGGGCGAGCCCGCCCCCCGGGTCGATCTCCTTGAACAGCCACTCGCCGGCATCGCCCACCAGGCTCGGTGTCTGCAGGATGCCGTGGTTGTCGGCCAGGACCGACGCCGCCTCCTTGATGCGCTGCTCCACCCCGGCCGCCCGGAACACTTCCATCGTGCGCACGTTGTTGCCGCGGCCGCGCGGATGGATCGAGGTGCCCGAGTGCCGCTCGACGAGCGTGTGCGGCACGCCGAGGCGCCCGAGGAACAGGGACGTGGACAGGCCCACCAGAGAGCCGCCGACGATGAGGACGGGTGTGCGATGGCCGGCCTCGCCGGTCTCTTCCCACCGGTTCATTGATTTCCTCCAGCGTCACCTGCGACGTGAGTCAGGGATGGGATGCAGGTTCCATGCCCTGTACGGACCGTTTCGCGCGCCCGGGGCACCCGGATGGCACGCGGTTCACTCGTCCGGACCGTAGAGATCGCACGCACCGGCGCTTGCGTCAACGATCGGCTCATGGCGACCCCGGCCTTTCGGATTCCGTGGTCGTTCCGTGAACTTCCGTGAACTTGAGGAGAGGTGCGCCGGATGACCAACTCGGGACGCATATCGCAGTCGGCGTTCGACGGCTCCAGGCTGCGGGTGATCCTGCTGCTCGACCTGTACGAGGGAGCCCAGGAGCAGTTCCTCGACGCCTACGAGGTGATGCGCAGCCAGGTCGCGTCCGTCCCCGGACACATCAGCGACCAGCTGTGCCAGTCGATCGAGAACCCCTCGCAGTGGCTCATCACCAGCGAGTGGGAGAGTGCCCCGCCCTTCCTCGCCTGGGTGAACAGCGAGGAGCACGTCGAGACGGTCCGGCCCATGCACAGCTGCGTCCGTGACACCCGGTCGATGCGCTACAGCATCCTGCGGGAGACCAGCCCGGCCAGTCCGCAGGCGGCGGGCTCGGCGAAGACGGGCATGCAGGTGAAGGCCCGGGTGGGCGACGGTGTGGCCCGCCACGCGCTCACCTTCACCGTCAAGCCGGGCTCGGAGTCGAAGGTCGCCGAGCTGCTGGCCGGGTACAGGTCGCCCAAGGCCCAGGTCGACGACACCACGCGGCTGCGCCGCACCTCGCTGTTCATGCACGGCAACCGCGTCGTACGGGCCGTGGAGGTGGAGGGCGACCTGCTCGCCGCCCTGCGTCACGTCGCCCGCCAGCCCGAGGTGCGCGCGGTCGAGGAGGCCATCAACCCGTACCTGGAACAGGACCGGGACCTCACCGACCCGGACTCGGCGCGGGTGTTCTTCACCCGGGCCGCGCTGCCCTCGGTCCACCACGTGGTGTCCGGCCGGCCCGAGCCCGCCGGTCTGCGCCGCCACGCGCTGTACTACCCGGCCAAGGCGGGCTGCGGGACGGAGCTGGCCCGGCTGCTCGCCCATCAGGACGAGGCCGCGGCGGACGACCCGAGCAGCCCGGTGTACGGCAGCACCGTCTTCCAGCGCGACGACATCGTGGTGCGTCTGATCGACGTCACCGGCGAACTCGACGTCGACCCCGTCGCCTCCCTGGGCCTCAAGGGCCGCGACAAGGCCGCGGAGCTCGAGCGGTTGCTGGACGGCGCCGCCATCGGCGTCGAGGGCTCCCTCGACTCGGAGCGCAACATCAACCGGCTCCTGTCGCACGCCGACATGCTGCCGGTCACCGACCGCAGCTCGGCGGATTCCTGACGGACCACCGCGGTGGTGTCCACAGCCGTCGCGTCCGGACGCCCCTGTCACACCCGGAGGTATCAACCATGACCAAGCAGCATCCACGCATCGTGGATCTGAGCGAGACGGAACCCAACCGCAGGCGCGGAGGCGACCTGCGGGCCATGCTCACGCCGGCCACGGTCGGTTCCACCAGCGGCTTCATGGGGCTGGCCATCGTGCAGCCCGGTGAGCGCATCGGCGAGCACTACCACCCGTACTCCGAGGAGTTCGTGTTCGTCGTCGCGGGCGCCCTCGAAGTGGACCTGGACGGCACCACGCACGAACTCCGCTCCGAACAGGGCCTGTTGATCCCCATCGACGTACGGCACCGGTTCCGCAACGTCGGCGACGTGGAAGCCCGCATGGTCTTCCACCTGGGGCCGCTCGCCCCGCGCCCGAGCCTCGGGCACGTCGACACGGAGGCGGCCGACGACTCGGTGCACGCCGGCGAGTTCGGCGTCGGCGGACCGGACCTGACCGCGCCGGAGCACGGCCGGCCGGCCGAGCGAAGTGGGGCCATAAGGTGACCCGGCGGGTGGCTGTCACCGGTATCGGTGTGGTCGCTCCCGGCGGTACCGGGGCGACGGCGTTCTGGGACCTCCTCGCCGGCGGCCGTACCGCGACCCGCGGCATCACGCTGTTCGATCCGGCGGGGCTGCGCTCGCGCATAGCCGCCGAGTGCGACTTCGACCCGCTCGCCCACGGCCTGGACCCGGAGCTGAGCGACCACGCCGACCGGTACATCCAGTTCGCCGTCGTCGCCGCCGGAGAGGCCGTACAGGACTCCGGACTCGACACCGGCCGGGAGGACCCCTGGCGCGTCGGGGTGTCGCTGGGCAGCGCGGTCGGCGGCACCACCCGCCTGGAGCAGGACTACGTCAAGGTCAGCGAGCGCGGCCGGCGGTGGGACGTGGACCACCGCGCGGCCGACCCGAAGCTCCACCTGGCGTTCTCGCCGAGCACGCTCGCCTCGGTCGTCGCCGAACGGTACGGCGCGCAGGGCCCGGTGCAGACCGTCTCCACGGGCTGCACCTCCGGTCTCGACGCGGTCGGCTACGCGTTCCACACGATCGAGGAGGGCCGGGCCGACGTCTGCATCGCCGGCGCCTCGGACTCCCCGATATCGCCGATCACCATGGCCTGCTTCGACGCCATCAAGGCGACGTCGCCGGACAACGACGACCCCGAGCACGCCTCCCGCCCCTTCGACGCCAACCGCAACGGCTTCGTGATGGGCGAGGGCGCCGCCGTGCTCGTCCTGGAGGAGTACGAGCACGCCCGGGCCCGGGGCGCGCACATCTACTGCGAGATCGGCGGCTACGCCACCTACGGCAACGCCTACCACATGACCGGTCTGACCAGCGAGGGACTGGAGATGGCCCGGGCGATCGACACCACCCTCGACCAGGCCCGCCTCGACCCCACACTGATCGACTACGTCAACGCGCACGGCTCCGGCACCCGGCAGAACGACCGGCACGAGACCGCCGCCGTGAAGCGCTCCCTGGGCGCCCACGCCTACGACACGCCCATGAGTTCCATCAAGTCCATGGTGGGCCACTCGCTGGGCGCGATCGGCGCGATCGAGGTGGTCGCCTGCGTCCTGGCCATCAAGCACCAGGTCGTGCCGCCGACGGCGAACTACGAGACCCCCGACCCGGAGTGCGACCTGGACTACGTGCCGCGCACCGCACGCCCGCGGAAGCTGAGGAACGTCCTCTCGGTGGGCAGCGGCTTCGGCGGCTTCCAGTCCGCGGTGCTGCTGACCGGACCGGGCGGGAGGACACGATGAGCACACAACGCCCAGGGCGCGCGGCCATCACCGGGATCGGTGTGATCGCGCCCAACGGAATGCGCGTCGACGCGTACTGGAAGTCGGTCCGGGAGGGCCTCGGTGTCCTGGACCGGATCACCCGCGAGGGGTGCGAGCACCTTCCGCTGCGGGTGGCGGGCGAGGTCCCGGCCTTCGACGCCTCGGCCCTGATCGAGGAGACCTTCCTCGTCCAGACCGACCGCTTCAGCCACTTCGGCATGGCCGCCGCCGCACTCGCCCTCGACGACGCCGGTCTCGGCAGCGGTGAACCCGCGGAGCCGTACTCGATCGGCGTGGTCACCGCGGCCGGCTCCGGAGGCGGCGAGTTCGGCCAGCGCGAACTGCAGAAGCTGTGGGGGCAGGGCTCCCGGTATGTCGGCCCGTACCAGTCCATCGCCTGGTTCTACGCCGCCAGCACCGGCCAGATCTCCATCCGCAGCGGCTTCAAGGGGCCCTGCGGAGTGGTCGCCAGTGACGAGGCGGGCGGCCTGGACGCCATCGCGCACGCGGCCCGGGCCGTACGGCGCGGAACCGGCTCGATGGTCGTCGGCGCCACCGAGGCACCCCTGGCCCCCTATTCGATGGTCTGCCAGCTCGGCTACCCCGAGCTCAGCACCGTCGACGACCCCGAGCGCGCCTACCGGCCCTTCACCGCGCAGGCCTGCGGCTTCGTGCCGGCCGAAGGCGGGGCCATGCTCGTGGTCGAGGACGAGACCCGCGCCCGCGACCGCGGCGCGACCGTCCGGGCCACCGTGGCCGGTCACTGCGCCACGTTCACCGGCGCCTCCCGCTGGGAGCGGTCCGCAGAGGGGCTCGCCCACGCGATCCGTGGCGCCCTCGACGAGGCCGGCTGCGCCCCCGAGGAGATCGACGTCGTGTTCGCCGACGCCCTGGGCGTGCCGGAGGCGGACCGCGCCGAGGCGCTGGCCATCGCCGACGCCCTCGGGGCGCACGGCACCCGCGTCCCGGTCACGGCGCCCAAGACCGGCATCGGACGCGCCTACTGCGGAGCGCCCGTCCTGGACGTGGCGACCGCGGTGCTCGCCATGGAACACGGCCAGGTGCCCCCCACGCCCTACGTGTTCGACATCTGCCACGACCTGGAGCTGGTGACGTCCCGCGCTCGCCCCGCCGAGCTGCGGACGGCCCTGGTCCTGAGCAGGGGACTGATGGGCTCCAACGCGGCGCTGGTCGTGCGCCGCGGCTGCGAATCCGCCCGGTAGGACCGGGCGGGAGAGGAGAAGACACATGATCACCACCGAAGTCACCTTCGACGAGCTGGCCACCCTGATGAAGAAGGCGGCCGGAGTCACCGTCGACCCCCAGGAGCTCAGGCGGGTCTCGGACGCCCCGTTCGGCTCGCTGGGCCTGGACTCGCTCGGCCTGCTGGGCATCGTCGGCGAGCTGGAGAACCGGTACGGCCGGCCGCTGCCCACCGACTCCGAGCGCTGCAAGACGCCCCGCGAGTTCCTCGACCTCGTCAACACCACCCTCAAGGCTGGAGCCTGAAGTGGCCGGACACACCGAGAACAGCATCACCGTCGACGCCCCGCTCGACCTGGTCTGGGACATGACCAACGACATCGAGAACTGGCCGCAGCTCTTCAGTGAGTACGCCTCCCTCGAAGTCCTCTCCCGGGACGGCGACTCGACGACGTTCCGCCTGACCATGCACCCGGACGAGAACGGGAAGGTGTGGAGCTGGGTCTCGGAGCGGACCGTGGACCGCGGCAGGCGGACCGTCCGGGCCCGCCGGGTCGAGACGGGTCCCTTCGCCCACATGAACATCGTGTGGGAGTACACGGAGGTTCCCGGCGGCGTCGAGATGCGCTGGCTGCAGGACTTCGCGATGAAGCCCGACGCGCCCGTCGACGACGCCTGGATGACGGACAACATCAACCGCAACTCCCGCACCCAGATGGCCCTCATCCGGGACAAGATCGAACAGGCCGCCCGGGACCGCCGGACCGAGCCGGTCCTGCCCCGCTGACCACCGGACCAGGAAGGACATCCGATGCATCAGGCCCTCATCGTCGCCCGCATGGCACCAGAGTCGGCGCCCGCGATCGCCGACGTGTTCGCCGCCTCCGACAAAGGTGAACTCCCGCACCTGGTCGGCGTGACCCGGCGCAGCCTGTTCCAGTTCGGCGACGTGTACCTGCACCTCCTCGAAGCCGACCAGGACCCGGCCCCGGCCATCGCGAAGCTGACCGGGCACCCCGAGTTCCGCAGCGTCAGTGAAGAGCTGTCGGCGTACGTCACCGCGTACGACCCGCAGACCTGGCGCGGCCCGAAGGACGCCATGGCGCGGTGCTTCTACCGCTGGGAGCGCGGCGCCGGCAACTGAGGCGCACGCGAGCGAAACCCCGAGGCCGCCGGCTCCGTGATCACTGGTAGACCAGGGCGATCGTGGCCTTCCCGCTACCGTCGACCTCGCC
>NZ_JBEXCW010000136.1:0-15587 GCF_040605435.1 Streptomyces sp. NPDC005574 | reverse complement strand
GGCGGCGGCCGGCGCTGACCGCGCAGCCTTCTGGGATGACCGCACCCCCTGAAGCGCCCGTTACGGGTAGCTGGGAGCTCCAGCTCACCGCCGAGTTCTCATTGGAACGCCCCCACGCGCCGATCAGTGACTCAGCGTGGCAGGTCCACAGAACCTGAGCCAGAACCCGTTCTCATGGACAAAGCCAGAGACCGTCTCGACGATCGTGTGCGACTGAGCGTTCACGCGGTGGGCTGGGCAAGGAGCGTGTCCATGAGCGTGAGGTAGCGCTCCAGGTCCTTGGCCCAGCCGTGAAGGGCGAGGTACTGAAAGACGTTGAGGGCGATCGCTGCCTCCCCGCCAATACCGAGGACTATCCCTTGAGATCGGGGGTCTATGACCTCACTGGTGTCAGCCGATGCCGGTGACCTGGAGTGCGGTGGTCCAGTTGTTTTTGATGGCGCTGCGGGCGGCGGAGAGTGTGATGGTGCCGTTGCAGACGGCGTTCTTCAGCTTGGTCTCGGTGCCGTCCTTGGTGTAGGCGGTCTTGGTGCCGTAGTGCGGTTCGGGCCACAGGTTGCCGGGGTCGCGGGGCGCGCCGCCGAGCTCCAGCGGAACGAGGTGGTCCTCCTCGTAGTCCGACATGTTGGTGTCGGAGTAGCCGTAGTCGATGATGCCCTGCGCCTTGAGAGGGTTGGTGTAGGACGTGGAGGGCCGGACGGTGCCGGTCCAGCCGGACACGCAGATGGTGCCGCCGATAGTCGACTGGGTGACGTCGGGGTTGTACGAACCGGGCGTACAGGAGGCGTCGGGCAGCGGCAGGTAGGACTGGGAACAGGCGGAGGCGTGAGCCGTACCGGTCGCAGCGATGATCAGGCCCGCGGCAGCCATGCCGAGAGCGGTGGTGGTGGCGGTGACGCGGCGCAGAGGTCGCATGTGGGGGTCTCCCGCTGTTGGCCCGGAGACGAAGTGCCGGGCGTCTGACGAAATGACACCACCAGCCGCGTCTATGCGGGTAGACATGAACGGTGAACTTCCGGTTACCGACACCATCCCTTACCGGAGCATGAACAAGCCTTGCCCAAATCCCCAGTTGGACTGGGGGTTTGGTTTGAAGGATGTGGTCGCGAGCGAAAAGGAGCTGCGGCCGCGGTGCGGCAACTGGTCGCTGTGGGAATGCTGGCACTCAATGGCATCGGAAGCTTCATGAAGACCGGCCGGGCCTCACCCGATAATGGATTGGACGAAGGAGTGCATGGCCGCCCACGGCTGGTACCTGCAGGACGCTCCGCCCGACCAGCCCTTAGTTGGCATCGACCAAAGCTGCCGGGCGCGTAGTGCCGCCGCGTCGTACGGACAGCGCGGCCGCCGGGTCAAAACCGTTGTCAGCAGCAAGGGCCTCGACCAGCTCCACCCGAGCAATCCTCCGGCGCTCCGACAGCGCCTCGGCCACACCGAGTTCGGCCAAAATCCGTTCCGCTTCCGCCTGGAACTCTCCCACGGCGGTTGTGGACGTCAACGCCGCGATGGGCGCCTTGGAGGCGAGTTCGGCACGGCAGCTGTACTGGGTGTCAGACCGGCAGGTCGACCGCGGTGCCCAGCGCCACGCGGTCGCGACCGCCGTCGACGCCGCTCGTCTCGGGAGCGGGAAGGGGGCGACCTTAGCCAGTGCTCAGGCGGGCGGCCTTAGGGAGCGCAGCCGGTCGGCGATGTCGTACACGGTCAGGCGCAGCGCACGGATGTCCTCGACCAGGTCACGCCACGGTTCGTACGCGGCGGTGTCCACGCTCTCCCCGGACGCCCGGAGGTAGGCGACGGCGACGCCGTACGCGAAGAATTCGTTGCGGGCCGGCAGCGGCCGCAGCAGCACGATCTGCTCCATGAGCGCGGCCGCCCGCCAGTAGGCGTCCGGGGAGCCCTCCGCAAGCTGCGGGGTGTTCACCCGGTGCCGCGCCACGGCGGCAACGAGTGCGGAGTAGTCCAGGACGCCCAGCTCCTTGCCGAGCAGCTCCTCCTGCCGGTCCAGGAGCCAGCGGATATCAATGTGCAGGTCCAAGGTCAGGCCGCCCGGTGAGCGGTACGCGCGGACTGCGGCAGCCCGCCGAAGTCACGGTCGAACGCCTCGGCAATACCCGGCTGCGACACGGCCTCACGGAACGCAGCCGTCGCCACACCCAGCTTTAGCTGATTCTCCTGCTCCACGGCCAGCTCTGCGAGCAGGGCCCGCACGCTCGTGTTGCGGGCGGCGGCGATTGCGGCGAACCGGTCCCGAGTCTCGGTGTCGATCTTCACGGTGGTATCAGCCATACCCCGAGTATGCACCAGCGACTACCTCCGTGAATACCTCGCTGTGTTGACGAGATGCACCACTCCCTTTCTTTCCGCCAAGCCAACGACGGGCCACAGAGGCTCCGCATCAGATCGTCAACAGGCACCGCCCGCCAAGGCGACAACACAGCGACCAAAGCGACTGAAGCGACTGAGAGGCTGTTGTCTTTCCGAGTCTGGTGACTGCGTTTCCGCTGGTCAGGGGTAGGGGTGGCGCTTGTGTGGGAGTGATGGATCGTCGTTTCGTCGCTCTCGTGGAGGTCGCGGATGCCGTCGTTTGTCGGACTGCTGGAACAGCACGAGCTTGCCGCCCGTCGTCGTGTGGACGGGCTGCGCGAGGAAGCCGACCGCATCCAGGCCGAGCTCACGGCGGCCGAGCAGGAGTGGCTGGAGTGGACGATTGCCCGCGAGCGTGTGGGCGCGGTGCTGTCCGCGCCGGGCGGCGATTCAGCCGACGCGGCGGCCGCCGGGCGACCGGGCAGTGCCGGGGCGGAAGCCGGGGTGCAGGCGTCGCCGCCCGTGGCGGCGAAGGCGAAGTCGCAGGTTCCGGTGTGGCGAGAGGGGCTGGTTCGGACGGCACTGTCGGCGGACTATCAGCGCATCCTGGCCGCGCTCGCGGACCGGGTCCGTCTCGGCCAGGGCCCGCTGACCTGCCAGGAGATGACCGTCCTGTTCGGCGTGGATGTGGTGCCGGCCAAGGTGGAGGCTCTGCGGTCGAAGGCGAAACGCCTGGTCGCGCGGGGCTGGCTGGCCGAGCCGGCGCCGGGCCGGTTCACGCTCGCGCGGGGCGTGAGCGGGTCAGACGGCGGGTCATGACCATGGTCATCGACCAGTAGATCATCGCCTCGGCGGTGGTGGTGCGGCGTTCGAAGTCGCGCACCAGGCGGCGACTTCGCATCAGGTGGGCGAAAAGCCGCTCGACGATCCACCGTTTGGGCAGCACCACGAACCCACGCGTGTCGTCGCTGCGCTTGACGATCGCTAGGACCAGCGCGAACGCGGCCAGGCAGTGCTCGGCGAGGCTGCCGGTGTAGCCGCCGTCGGCCCAGACGAGTTCCAGCCGGTGGTGCGCGTCGGCCACCCGCTCGAGTAGCGCCTTCGCGGCGGCTCGGTCACCGATGCCCGCGCTCGTGACCATCACGCCCAGCAGCAGACCCAGGGTGTCGACCACGACGTGCCGTTTGCGCCCGTTGATCAGTTTCCCGCCGTCGAAGCCGCGGCTGTCAGTGCCGACGACCGCGTCCGCCTTGACCGACTGCGAGTCGATCACACCCGCGCTCGGCTCCGCATCCCGCCCTGCTCTCTCGCGGACCCGGTCGCGCAGCCGGTCGTGGAACTCCTTGACCAGCGCGTGGTCGCGCCAGCGGCGGAAGAACGCGTAGGCCCGGTCCCACGGCGGGAAGTCGCCGGGCATCGCCCGCCACTTGATCCCGTTGTCCACGAGATAGCGGATCGCGTCCAACATGGCCCGGTGGCAGTACGCCTCCGGCTGCCCGCCCCGGCCCCGCATCCAGCCCGGCACCGGCAGCAGCGGCCGGACCGCCGACCACTCCGCGTCCGTCATGTCCGACGGATACCGCCGAACACGCTCCGGGTGATCGGCCGCATTCCCGAACCGGTGAGCGGCACAATCACACGTCGGTGCAGCCGAGTTGAACTCCACCGGCACGATCACGTACAACTGCGGCAACAGGGTCTCCTGGATCTCGGTTGGCTTCGCAACCCCGAGCTACCAAGAGGCCCTAATCCGTTCTTAAGGACGTTCCGAAGGGGCTGGTGCTCGGTCGGGATGTTCGAGTACGGGACCGTGGCACCTTGGCTCAGCCCGGTGGTGATCGCCTCGCTATAGGGCGGTGCGTGGTTCTGGTGATTGTGGTGGTGGCGGTCTCGCGGGCGCCGAACGGATGCCTTAAGAGGCCCGGGCGTGCAATGCCTCAAGGCAGAGCGGCGACGTGCGGCACGGCGGTACCGCCACCACGGATGGGTGCTGGCGCCCGTCGGCCCTTGGGCGGATGCCTTCTCAAGACCAGGCTTCGACGCCTTTCCACAGATCGGCAGCGTCCAGGGCCGTCGAGTGTCAACACCTGTCGTCTTGATCACTCGTTGGTGTTGGTGGTGCGAGCCCGTTTCATGGTGACCTCTCAATACGCCCGAGCCGTTGGAGCTCCCGCGCAGACCGAGGCCCGTGAGATGCGCTGGTGCCACGAACGGCTAGTGAGGTGGAGGCACCTCCGCGCGGCGGTTGATGCCTGGGATTAGGTCGCACGCGTGGCCCGCATGTGCTCGTGACCAGCACAAACACTGCATGTTGGGAGGGAACTGCCTTGATCTACTGCGGAATTGACTGGGCGGAGAAGACGCACGACGTCGCCCTGGTCGACGACGCCGGAGCGTTGGTGGCCAAGCGGCACATCACCGACGATGCGGTCGGCTACCAGCTGCTCTTGGAGTTGCTCGCTGAGCACGGCGACACTGAAGAGGCCCCGATCCCGGTGGCGATCGAGACGTCCCGCGGCCTTCTGGTCGCCGTCCTGCGGACGGGCAGGCGGAAGGTGTTCGCGATCAACCCGCTGGCCGCCGCCCGCTACCGTGACCGGCACTCGGTCTCGCGCAAGAAGTCCGACCCCGGCGACGCACTCGTGTTGGCGAACATCTTGCGCACCGACATGCACGTCCACCGGCCGCTGCCGCAGGACAGCGACCTCGGCCGCGCGATCGCCGTCCTGGCCCGAGCTCAGCAGGATTCTCTGTGGAACCGGCAGCAGCTCGCCAACCAACTCCGCTCCCTGCTGCGCGAGTACTACCCCGCCGCCTTGGAAGCCTTCGCCACCTGGACCAACGGCCTGTGCCGACCCGAGGCCCGCGAACTCCTCAAGGCCGCACCGACTCCCTCTCAGGCCGCGCGGCTGACCCGCACCCAGCTCCAAGCAGCTTTTAAACGAGCAGGCCGCAAGCGCGGCATCGAGGTTGAGGCTGACCGCGTCCGCGACGTCTTCCGCGCCGCGTGGGCCCACCAGCCACCGCTGGTCGAAGAGGCGCTCGGCAAGCAGTTGCTCGCCCTCCTTATCCAGCTGGAAGCCGCCTGCACCGCCGCCGACCAGCTCGCCGATGCGGTGGAAGAGGCGTTCCCTCAGCACCCGGACGCAGAAATCCTGCTGAGCTTCCCCGGGCTCGGCATCCAGCTCGCCGCCCGGATCCTGGCTGAGATCGGGGACGACCAGACCCGCTTCGCCGACGCACGCGGCCTGAAGGCATACGCCGGCTCCTCGCCCATCACCAGGGCCTCCGGCAAGAAGTCGACCATCACACGGCGGTGGGTAAAGAACGACCGACTCAACCACGCCGGCTACCTCTGGGCCTTCGCCTCACTCCGACCATCCACCGGAGCCAACGCCCACTACCGACGACGACGCGAGCACGGAGACTGGCACGCCGCCGCCCAGCGCAACCTCTTCAACCGCATGATCGGCCAGCTCTACCACTGCCTCCGGCACCGCAAGCTGTTCGACGAACACACCGCGTTCCCCGCCGAACTCGCCGCCGCGGCTTGACTCGTTGGCATCGTGAGGTGTCTGCCTTCATACCCGCGACCAGCCACGATCACCCGATCGAGACTCCCGTTCGACACCCACCCCTCAAGATCGGAACGACAACAGCTGCTTACCGGCTCGAGGCGCGGCACAACCGCCCCCGCTACGTCCTACTTCTCCTCCGGCTCCCAGGCGCGGAGCAGGTCGAGCAGCCCTGCGTCTCCGTCAACGTGCAAGGAGTCGGCCTGGATCCGGTCGTACAGGTAGAGGACCAGCTCACTGGCCGTGCCGTGGACGGAGGCGCCGGCTGCGTCCGAGTCCTCGCCGGTCGCGGCGGTGGGCGCGGGGATGCGGGTGGTGCGTGCGCCGTCGCCGTCGACGGTGAGGCGCCAGGAGCGGCCCTCGGCGGCGTGGAAGTCGAAGGCCGTGGGTTTGTGCGGCCAGGCACTCGGCGTTGCGCAGACGGTGAACAGGAACTCCTCCACACCGTCGAGTGCCAGCTCGACCGGCAGCGGCTGCGGGGCGCCCCCGGCGAGCTGGGCGTCGTAGGTATGCACCGCGGTCTCCTGGACCCGGTGCCGGGCGGTGCCGCCGGCGGTCTGCGGTGACTGCGACGCGGGCCACCACGTCCAGCAACCGCTCTCCGGTCCCGCCGCGCGCAGGGCGCCCAGCAGAAGCTGCGTCGACGAGTCCAGCCAGGCCAGCAGGGCCTCACGCTCCTGCGGCACTTCCAGAGCGGCGCGCGCGGCGACGGCCTCTGCCGGGGGCGCGTCGGCGGGCCCCGCGCCGACGATGGCGGCCCAGAAACGGTCTCCCCCACCCAGGTGCTTCACCAGATCGAACAGCGTCCACCCAGGGCAGGTCGGCACCTGTGCGTCGAGACCGGGCGCGGCGGCGACCACGGCGCGGAAGGCGGTCGACCGTTCATCGATCAGTCGCAACAGGTCGGGGAACTCAAGATTCTTTTCCACGCCGGATGTCTATCACCGTGCTCCGGTGACCGGACAGCGATTTTCACAGTCGCCGCCGGTTGGCCATTGCGGACGTCCTCGCCTCCCACCGCTCGGGTGGCTCTGTCGATGACGAGGAACAGCGCTTCTCGGGCAGTTCGGGAGGCATTGCCCGCCTCGAATATCGACGGCTTCGGACAGCAGCTCGGTGCCAACCGGCAAGGCGCCGTGTGCCGCACGTCCGGGGCCGGGGGCAAAGGCGCTGGTTACGGGCGCAGGTGGCGGCAGTCGTCCCGCCGTTGCCGAGTGCCGGCGGGTGCCTCCCGTTCTCGTCGACATCGAGATCCGGGCCCGGCGGGTGCCTCCGGAGATCGTCGACAGCTGCTGTCGCGTGACGTCGATAAAGCCACTCGGGTGACAAGCTGCGCACTACTGCGAGGACGCCGGTGGTGGCGGTACGCCAGGCGTCGTGCCTGTGGCTGCTCTGGTCTCGCCGTGTGGCCAGGCACCTCGGCGACGTGACGTCCACCCGGTGTGCGCGGTCATGCTGCCGCTCGATGTGATGGACGCGGAGGTCACGACGGCGGGGGAAGACCGGTCGGGTCGGGAGTTCAGGTGACTCCCGTTCGACCAGCACTCCTCAAGTTCGGAACGACTACAGCCACTGAGGCCCACAGGCCCAACTGTGGTGCGGCCCAAGCCTCGTCGCTCACTTCATGACTGCGATCACCAGCGGGTCCGACTCTGGCGCGACGTAGTCGTATGTCGGATAGTCGACGTGGCAATGTGCGCTTGCACCCGCCTCGGAGGCGAAGCCCTCAAGGTTGTCGGCGAGGAGGTCGAGAGCTTCCCGCCCTCCCTTGATCCTCAGGACCTGAGCTTCCGTGACGATCGAAACGGTGGCCCGCTCCGGATCCTCCCGAAACGCGATCTCCGACAGCGACCTCTCGTAGGGAGAGGGGCACGGGTTCTCCGAGAGATCAAAGCTTTGTGCGATGAGCGACAGGGCGGGGCCCTCGGTCATCGGACCGTGCGGGCCGCCTGCTCGACGATGCGGGTGACGGCCTCGGGGCGGGATACGGATACCGCGTGTGACGCGTCGATGGTCGTCGTGTGGGCATTGGCGCGGGCTGACATGAAGCGCTGGGCAGCTACTGGGATGTTGCGGTCCTCCGTGGTAACCAGCGACCAGGAGGGGATCGTCTTCCGGGCGGCCTGGGTGGACTTCTCCTCCAGAGCGGCGGCAGCGATCGGACGCTGCCCTGCAGCCATGAGCATGGCCTTGTCTTTCGGCACGTCTGCGGCGAACTGGCTGCGGAACTTCTCTGGCTTGATGTACACGTCCGCGCCCTGATCACCGTCGGGCAGGACGTAGTTGACGGACTCGACGGCTTGGCCGAGGGTGCTGCCGGGGAACTTGTCCGTCAGTCCGATCGAGCTCTCGCCCTCGTCCGGCAGGAACGCCGCGATGTAGACCAGTGCCTTCACTTTGCCCTCGAGGCCCGCGGCGGCCTGGCTGATGACTGTGCCGCCGTAGGAGTGACCGACCAAGACCACGGGCCCGTCGATGTGGTCGAGGACGCTGCGCAGGTAAGCGGCATCGGTCGCCGGACCACGCAGCGGGTTGGCGGCGGACACCACCGGGTAGCCCGCACGCTGCAGCCGGGCGACGACACCGTCCCAGCTCGCGGCGTCGGCGAACGCTCCGTGTTCCAGCACGATCGTCGGACGTACGGGGTGGTGGGGCGTAGCGTCGGCGGCAGCGGGCAGGGTGACGGCGGCGACGGACAGTCCGACGGCGGCGGTGACACCGAGCAGCGCGGATCTGCTGCCCGGACGGACGAGGCGGGTGTGGTGCATGTGTGATCCCTCTTGTTCGATGGATGGTGCTCGACGGACCGAAAGGTGATGCAGCTGGGTACGTCGAGGAACGGGGCCCGGGTCGCTTCGCCGGTACCTGGTTGACGTGCCTCCGTCTGCGCCACGTGGGCAGACGGATCGGAGCGCTGGTGGGCGGCAGCCGACAGCGGCCCGGAGAGCGGCTGCCGGGCTGCGGCCCGAGGGTGATCCTGAGGTCCACCGCGCGAGGAGGCCGCCGTCGTCCTGTCCTACGGAGGGGGCGACCGGACCGGTTCATCCGCCGGCGGACTGCTCGTTCGCGGACATGGATGGCGGTGCGACGTGCCGCGGGCAGCGGCTTCCCGACGTGATCGAACCTATGGCCGAGATGCTGCAGTAGCCCTCAATCTTCGTGACGATTGCCGCGTCGCACCGTGGGTACGGAAGCTGCAACCCGGATGAGGGAGGCGAGCTCCCCTCCAGCCGGATGACGGCCGCTCACTCGCGTTCCTGGGCATTGTTTTCCCGGAACATGGTCCCTGTGCGGTGCCAGATCACGAGTGCTGCGAGTGCGACGGTGTCGAGGTAGATATAGAGCCGTTTCTCGGAGCGGTGGCGACGGCGCGAATGTTCTTGAGACGGTTGACGGCACGTTCGACGGTGTGCCACAGCTCCGCGCGCGGAGCCTACGGCTACACCTCAGCCGGTACGCTCCAGGACTTCGTAGACATGCCTGAGGTAGCTGTGCGTGCGCTCCGAGCCGAGGATCCCGTCGCCCACCCGGTTCATCGTGTACGAGAACGTGACGCGCCGGTCGAGGTCCATCATGACGATCGAACCGCCCCGACCGACCCAGAAGCAGATCCTCCCGGTGGGCATGTGCGGCATCGTCCTCGGATCGGCGAGTGCGTAGCCCATGCCCCAGCGGACGGGAACGCCCAGGAACAGGTCGACTCCGTCGGCCTGTACGTCGAACACCTTGTCCACCGTCTCCTCGGAGAGGAGCCGGCGGCCGTTGACCTGGCCGCGCCGCGAGATGACGGAGAGCGCTCGGGCCAGGCCACGTGCGTTGCCGTGTCCGTTGACGGCTCCGAGTTCGGCGGAGCGCCACTGCGGGGTGTCGACGTGCTCGTCACGTGCGGGGCTTCCGAGCAGCGTCCTGGTGAAGATCCCCTCGGGATCAAGACCCGTGGGTATACCGCCTAGCTGCGAGGGGGCCACCAGATCGGCGATACGCGGCCAGTCGGCCCGTCGCGCGCCGATCTGGACATCAGCGTGCGTCGGTTCGGCGATCTCGGTGGCGACGAACTCCGTCAGGGTACGACCACTGGCCCGCCGGACAAGCTCTCCCACCAGTTGCCCTTGGGTCTGCACGTGGTAGCCCGAAGCGGAGCCCGGCTCCCACCAGGGTGCCTGCGCGGCCAGTCGGGCACTCGCGGTAGGCCGATCGTAGAGATCCTCCATGCAGAAGGGCTGCTCCCAGCCGGAGAGTCCCGAGGTGTGAGCCAGGACGTGACGCACCTCGATGTGCTCCTTTCCCTGGGCGGCGAACTCGGGCCAGTAGTGCGCGACCGGGCGGTGCAGATCCAGCGCGCCCCGGTCGACGAGGATGAGAGCCGCGAGATTGGTGAGGGTTTTCGTGGTCGACCACATACTCACCAAGGTGTCCCGGTGCCACGGAACGGTCCGTGCTTCGTCCGCGTGGCCACCCCACAGATCGACTTCCATGACCCCGTCCACATCGACGGCGATCGACGCCCCCAACTCCTCGCCGGCTTCGAGGTGCGCCCCCAGCACCGCTCGTACCGGTTCGAATCGGTCTGTGCTCGTTCCCTCGACACCCATGCTCTTCTCCACTTCTGACGCCAACTGTGAGGCTCTGGCCCCCTGATCAGGCCCGGTTCTCCGCCTGGAACATCCAGCTCTGCTTCTCGAGATCGGCCGTCAGGCCGACGAGGAGATCCTCGGTGACGACGTCCACCGGGCCCATCGCGACGATGCGCTCACGCAGCCTTTCGGTCACGGCAGAGAGCGCATACACCAAGGCCTCGACGGCGTCACTGTCCTTGATCCAGCCCGGCGGAAGGGCGGGCACGCCACTGGCTCCCGCAACGGTCCCGGCCCGTCCGTCCGGACTGACGCCCAGGGCGGCCGCGCGCTCGGCCACCGTGTCGGCGTGGTTCCGGGCGACGGTGGCGGCCTCGTCGAGCTGGACGTGAACCGAGCGGAAGCGCGGGCCGTACACATTCCAGTGGGCCTGCTTGGCCACCAGGGACAGGTCGAGAAGGTCGGCCAGGGTCGCCTGCAGCGCCGCACCCGCGGTCTCGCGGTCGTGCTCAGGCAGAGGGTTGTTGACAACCGGCACAGGAGTGCGTTCCTTTCGTGACAGGCGCCGGCTCTCAGGCGGCGAGGAAGTCGAGCAGGGCGGCGTTGACCTCGGCCGCGTGGGTGAGCAGCAGCCCGTGCGGAGCGCCGTCGATCTCGACGTACCGCGCGTCGGGCAGGCGGCGGCGGAACTCGCGGGCCGTGGCGTCGATCGGCAGGATGCGGTCGGCGGTCCCGTGCAGGATCAGCGACGGCACGTCGATGCGCTCCACGTCGGCCCGGAAGTCCGTCAGCCACGCCGGGACGCATGCGTACGCCGCCATGGGCGCCGAGTCGATGGCGGTGGCCCAGTTCGCCCGCAGCGCGGCCTCGCTGAGCCGCGACCCGAGCGTCTCGTCGGTGTTGAAGAAGTCGACGAAGAAGCTCTCGTACCAGGCGTAGCGGTCGGCCTCCGCCTGCTCCGCGATGCCGTCGAAGACGCTCTGCGGCACACCGGTGGGGTTGTCCGGCGTCTGCAACAGGAACGGCTGGAGCGAACCGAGGAACGCCGCCTTCGCCACCCGCTCCGAGCCGTGGACGCCGAGGTAGCGGGCGACCTCGCCCGAGCCCATCGAGAACCCGACGAGAACCACGTCACGCAGGTCCAGCTGCGTCAGTACGGTGTCCAGGTCGGCGGCGAAGGTGTCGTAGTCGTAGCCCGTCATGGTCTTGCTCGACCGGCCGAAGCCACGGCGGTCGTAGGTGATGACGCGGTAGCCGGCCTTGACCAGCGCATCGGTCTGCTTCTCCCATGACTGCCCGTCCAGCGGGTAACCGTGGATCAGGACGACCGGCTGCCCCGACCCGTGGTCCTCGTAGTAGAGATCGATGCCGGTCGAGCCCTCGGTGCCGACGGTGATGGTTCCCATGGTGTGCCTTTCCGCCCGTTCGCCGTGTGCGCACCGGGCATGGCACAAACCTAGGAATCAAGCAGGTCGGACCGCGTCCGTCGGACTACGGCTTCGACGTACGTCATGGTGCTGCGTCTTCCGCGTACGTCATGACGCTGCGCTTTCGGGGTACGTCGTCGTGCCGCCGAGCACCGCGGCGAGTTCGCCGCGGGACGTGACCCCCAGTTTGGGGAACATCCGCTGGAGATGGGTGCTCACCGTCCGGGGCGAGACGTACAACCGCTCGCCGATCTCCCGGTTCGTCAGACCCTGCGCGGCGAGCTGGGCGACATGCAGCTCGGTCGAGGTCAGCCGGTCGACCGCGGCCGGATTCTGGCGCGGGGACGACGCGCCCGCGGCGCGCAGCTCCTGCCGTGCCCGCTCCGCCCATGCCGACGCGCCGAGGGCGTCGAAGATCTCGCGTGCGGCCTGCAGGGCGACGCGGGACTCCGCGGGCCGCCGGTGACGCCGCAGCCACTCGCCCAGGGCGAGGCGTGCCCGCGCCCCCTCGAACGGCCAGTCCGTGGGGACGGCGTCAAGGGCCGCCCTGTACAGCGGCTCGGCGGCATCCTGCGGGCTCAGCAGGGCCCGGCCCAGTCGCAACCCGCAGAGCAGGGCGGGCGAAGACGTCGATTCCCCGAGCGGGGTCAGCTCCCGCACGATGTCGCGTGCCACCCCTGCGGATTCGCTGCGCACCGCCGCCTCGACCAGCTCCGCGACCGCGTAGAAGCGCAGCCAGGAGTGGAAGGCGGGGTCGGCCGGGTCGAAGACGCGGTGCAGGTGGCCGAACGCGTCGCCGTAGCGGCCCTGGCAGAGTGCCGCCTGCCCGCGGGCCATCTGCATGATGGCCAGCACCGGGCGCCCTCCGCTGGGAAGGGCCTCGCGTTCGGCTTCCGCCGCCCATGCCTCTGCCGCCGGGTCGCCGCTGACGGCGGCCAGCTGCGCGCGGATGGCATTCACCATCGCGTGCACAAGAGGCTGACCGGTCTCGCGGGCAAGCGACGCGGCCTCCTCCGCGGCGAGGGAACCAGCGCGCACGTCACCCAGCCGTGCGGCGCTCCCCGCCTGGACGCAGAGGGCACGGGCCAGCATCGACAGCCTGCCCTGTGCTCGCAGGGCGTCCAGCGACCTCGCCGTCAACCGGCTCGCCAAGGTGGGAGCGCCCACCGTCACGGCGGCGGCCCCCAGGAGCTGGTCCCCCTCCGCGTTCTCCGACGAGCGCTCCAGCTGACCCGCCAGGCCCTCCATGACCCCTTCCCCACGCTCGACCGGCGCCGAGTACGCCCGCAGAGCGACCAGGTCGGCGTTGTCGGTAGGCACGGGCATCCGGTCGGCAGCGGCGGCGACCCGCTCGCGGGCGGCCGGGCCCGGTTCTCCCCAGAAGCACTGCAGGACCGCGCTCCACAGCATGCGCAGCCCCAGTGTCGACTCGCCGCCGGCGGCGATCTCGACCGCCAGCTCGGCCAGCTCGGCGGTCGCGGCGCCCTCACCCCGTGTCCCCTCGGCCAGAGCGATGCTGCCCCAGGCCGCGCGGCCTTGGTCCCGGACCGAAAGGTCCAGTGAGCGCGCCTGGGTCAGCAGATGCGTCGCGACGTCTCCTTGGCCCGACTCCAGTGCGAGCTCCGCCGCCCGGAGCAGCCGGTCCGCCCGCGCGGAGGGGTCCTTCGTCAGCTCCGCCGCCCGCCTCAGCGCGGCAAGTGCTGCGGCGACACCGCCTCGCCGCAGGGCTCTGCCGGCAGTGGAGTCCAGATCCCGTGCCACTCGTTCGTCGAGACCGGCGGTGGCGGCGGCACGGTGCCATGCCTGCCGATCGGGCTGCCCCTGGAGCGCGGCGGCCAGCGCGGCGTGCGCGGCCTGGCGTTCCGCGGCGGTGGCGGCGTGGTGCATCGCCGAGCGGATGAGGGGGTGCCTGAAGGCCGGCCCCTGGGCCTCCACCAGGCCCGCGTCGATCGCTGCCTCGAAAGCACCGACGTCGACCGCCGTCCCGAGCATCCGGGTCGCCGCGGCGAGGCATTCGTCCATCGTCCCGTCACCGTTGAGGGCCGAGAGGAGCAGGACCGCACGGGTGTCGGCCGGCAGGCGGGAGACCCGTGCCGTGAACGTCCGCTCCAGCCGCGCGGTCAGCGGCAGCGGACCCGGGTTGAGCGCGTACGCCCCGCCGACCGACTGCAGCGCGACCGGCAGCTCGGTCAGCGCCAGCGGGTTCCCGGCGGCCTCCTCCAACAGCCGCCGTCTGACCTGCTGTCCCAGGCCGGGGGCCACCGCGTCCAGCACCTCACCCGACACCTCGTCCGTCAGCGGGCCCAGGTGCAGCACAGGCAGGCCGGCACTGCTGAGGCGGTCGTCGAGGCGCCGGGTGACGGCGACCAGAACGAGGGGGTCGGACTCGATCCGCCGCGCCACGAACCCGAGCACATCGAGGCTGGCACTGTCCATCCAGTGGGCGTCCTCGACAACCACCAGCAGTGGCGCCTTCGCCGCCGCGTCCGTCAGCAGGGTCAGCGCGGCCAAGCCGACGAGGTACAGATCGGGTACGGCCTCGTCGACTAGCCCGACGGCCGCGAGCAGCGCGGTGCGCTGACGTCCCGGCAAGTCGTCGATTCCGTCCCGCAGTTGGTGAACCAACTGGTGCAGGCCGGCACAGGGTAGGTCTTCCTCCGACTGGACCCCCACAGCGGTGATCACACGGGTGCCGCCGCGTGCTGCCGCGCTCGCGGCCTCCGCGACCAGCGCCGACTTGCCGATCCCCGGCGCGCCGGTGATCACCGTCGCGCCGCCCGAACCGGCGGCCCCCTGCTCGACCAGGGCAGCCAGCGTGCGACGCTCCGTATCGCGACCCAGTAGCGCCCGCCGATGCATGGCGCACCCCCGTTTCTCTGTGCCTCCCCAGCACCCGACGGCTCCGCGTCCTCGCGGAACCAGGCGACCCGGCGGCATCGCCACTGGCGGGCGACCTGGAAGCCTGGCCTGGATGCCGTTCATGCAATGGTATGCATGCTGCCGAGTGGGAACGACCGCTGTCCGCATCCGCGAAACCGAGCCGCCGCCGGGATCACGGCGAGCGGGGCCGCGGCCGACGTAGGATCCGTCGACGTGGCACACACATTCGATGAACTGGTGGAGATGCAGCGGGCTGCCGACGAGGCGCACGGCCGGGTCCTCGAACTGCGGGATGCCTACGGACGGCCCTCGGCGACACCCTGGACGCCCGAGCAGAACGAGGCGTACGAGGCGTACGAGGCGTACGAGGCGTACGAGGCGTACGAGGCAGCCTGGCAGAACTGGTGGAAGCAGGCCGGGAAGGTCCAGGCCGCCGTCACCGCGCACGCCGCGGCGGAGGGCAAGCCCCGCTTCGGCATCGAGGCCGCTGTACGAACCGCGGTCCGGCATCCGGAGCCAGAGCCAATGAGCGCATAGAGAGCGACAGCAGCCGCCCGACAGCGGCCTTGTGAGGCCCCACCGCCTCTCGCGGGTGCGGCCTAGGGTGGAGCCATGGCCCGCCGCCGATGGATCCCGCCCGAGCCGTACGACCTAGTACTGCAACGGTGCCTACGGTGACTGCTGGCCAGGTTCGTCGTTGGTGTGGTTATGGGTGGGGACCTTGCTGATGTGCGTGTGTGGGCGAGTGAACTGGATGCTGTGCACGGGCGGTTCGTGCACCGGTTCAACCGGTCCGAGCCGCGGGAGTCGGCGCTGGCCTATATGCG
>NZ_JBEXCW010000135.1:0-15891 GCF_040605435.1 Streptomyces sp. NPDC005574 | reverse complement strand
CGCAGGCCCGCCACTTCGCCCGTTCCAGTAGGACGCAGCTGCCATCTGTGCCGCCGTCATCGACGACGATCGTCTCGTCCGGACACGGTCGCGGCACCGGCTTCCGGGCTTCGGCGCGCCGCCGGCCGGTGACCTGCCGGTCGACGCCGTTCACACGCGGCGGCCCTGCTCCTCGGGCCGCGTCCCTCAACGTCCGTGTGCGAGCGGCACGGTGAGCCGGTACCCGACTCCGCGCACGGTCTCGATCCACTCGGCGCTGCCGAGCTTGCCGCGCAGGGAACCCACGTGGACGTCGAGGGTACGGGTGGAGCCGAACCAGTTCTCGTCCCAGACGCGGGCCATGATCTCCTGCCGCTTCATCACCGTGCCGGGGTCCTGGATGAGCATGGCGAGCAGGTCGAACTCCTTGCGGGTGATGCGGACTTCCTCGCCGTCCAGGAAGACCTTGCGGATGCGCGGGTCCAGCAGCAGGGGGCCGGCGGTCAGGCGACCGGAGCCGGTGTGGCCGATGTCGAGGGCCATCACCATGACCGACTCGGCGGTGACCGGGTGGCTCCGCGCGCGGGTCTCCGCCTGCGCCGGCGTCAGTGCCCGTGGCCGGAGCGGTGCCGTGCCGAGGTCCGGGGCGAGCGCGCCGTCGGCGGTGGCGGCGACGAGGGCGCTGTCGGTCCACCGCGCGGAACCCGGCGCATCCCCGCCCTCCCGCGTACCCGGGACCGGGGCGCCGTGCGGCGGGGTGCCGGCGAGTGCCCGCTCGTGCCAGGGGCAGGAGCCGGCCCGCCGTAACACCGCCTGCACGCGTGCCATCAGCTCGAACCGGCCGAACGGCTTGGCGACGACGTCGTCGGCGCCCAGATGCAGGGCCAACACGCGGTCCAGCTCGTCGAGTTCGTCGGTCGGTTCGCTCAGTGCGATGACGGGCACGCAGGACCGCTCGCGGATGCGGCGGCACACCTCGTGCCCGGCGAGGTCGGGCAGCGTGAGCCCGAGCAGGACGAGTCGTACGCCGTCCAGCAGGTCGAGGGCGGCGATGCCGCTGTCGGTGCGCTGGGGCGTGTAACCGTGCACGGTCAGGGTCTGCGCGAGGGCCTCGGCCACGCCGTCGTCGTGCTCGACGATCAGAACGCTCTTCATCCGGTGTCTCCCGGCGCTGGTGCCCGCGTACGCGGAGCGGTCCCGCACGATCCTTAAAAAACTGGTCGAACGGTATCTTCTTGGAAGTCTAACAAGTCGGTCGACCGGTTCTCAAGTGACATGGGGCAGGTGTCTCGATCGGGGTACCCGACCATGCCTCCAACGGGGTATCGCAGAGGTACCCGGCAGTGCCCCGACCGGTTCCGAAGACCTGCCGGGCCCTCCGGAGGCGGTACTCTCCGAGCAGCCAAGATCAGTGCAGGGCTGGGGAGTTCGCTGGTCACCAGGGGGTGGCGGGGTGTCGTCACAGGGAAGCGCGCGCAGTGCGGCCGTGGACGTACTGGAACACCGGATGGAGCACGTGCTGAAGTCCTGCGAGGAGAGGGAACTGGACTCCGCGCGGCTGCTCCTGCAGCACGTCATCGGTGAACTGCGGTTATGCGGAAACCAGTTGGACGGTAGGAAAAATGATCGAGGCCGTCCCGGGGGCGGGGCCGGAACCGGACCGCGGCCGGTGGCCGTGACCGAGCGGACGGCGGCCGTCCTGTTCGAGGCGGTGGGCCGGGTGCTGTCCGCCGAACCGGTGGCCGCGCAGGACGGCGTACGGCTGCTGACCCTGCTGCACCGGCACACGGTGTCGGCGGTCTCCTCGGCGGCGGCGCGGGAACTGCACGACGAGGTGGCGGGACGGCTGACGGTGGCACTCAACTGCTTCGAGCTGTACGACCTGCACCGCACGGCCCGGCCCGGCACGGCGCTGGAACGCCTCGACGGAGCACGTGAATCGGTGCGGGAGTCCCTGACGGCGCTACGCGCGGTGATGGCGCAGCTGCGCCGGACCGCGGAGACGAGGGAGACCGGCATGGCGGCGACCGGCATGGCGGCGGCCGGCGCGGCGGGGGCCGTACGGCCGCTGCGCGCCGCACTGCTGCGGGACCTCGACAGGACGGGCGCCGACCCGACGGCCAAGGAGGGGCCCCGGGTGCGGATCGAGGTGCGCGGCGAGGAGTCCCTGTCCGACCCGGCGGCCCGGGAACTCTTCATGATCGTGCGGGAGGCCCAGCGCAACGCCGTACGGCACGCGAAGGCGTCGCGCGTCACGGTGTCGGTCGAGGTGCTGGCCGAACGGATCGAGGCCCGGATCGAGGACGACGGCCACGGGTTCGACCCGCGGGCGGGTCTGTCGTACGGCGGAGGCGGCCTGGTCTCGATGCGGGAACGGACCGAACTCCTGGGCGGCAGCCTCACCGTGGAGTCCGGGCCGGGGACGCGCGCAGGCACGCGGGTCCTGGTGCGGGTGCCGCTGAGAGGAGGACCTCGTGCTGCCCGGTAGACCGGTCCGGATCGTCCTCGCCGACGACCACACGCTGTTCCGCGAGGGCATCGGGGAGATCCTCGCGGCCTCGGGCGGCTTCGAGGTGGTGGGGGAGGCCCACCGCGGGGAGGAGACCTGCCGGGTCACCGCCGAGTCGCGGCCCGACGTGGTGCTCCTGGACGTGGAGATGCCCGGCCCCGGCGTACGGGAGGTGCTGTCGCGCCTGGTCCGGCTGACTCCGCGCCCCCAGGTGGTCGTCCTCACGGTGCACGACGACATCGCGCTGGCGAGGGAACTGCTGGGGCTGGGCGCGGGGGCGTACCTGGTGAAGGGGTCCACGCGGCAGGAGCTGCTGTCGGCGATCCGCAGCGTCACGGTGGAGCGCCGCACCGGTCACGTGGTGCTGTCGCTGTCCCAACAGAGCCTGATCTCCGGCCCGCGGCCGGTCGAGGTCCTGTCGATACGGGAGCGGGAGGTGCTGACGCTCGCGGGCCAGGCGCTGAGCAACTCGCAGATAGCGCGCCGGCTGGCGATCGCCGAGGGCACGGTGAAGCGGCACCTGCGCAACATCTACGGCAAGCTCGGCGCCGTCTCCCGGATGGACGCCGTGAACAAGGCCCAGGCGGCCTCGCTGATCACGCCCCCACCGGCGGGGGAGGACCGCCAGGGCGGGCCGCCCCCGGAGTGACCGAGCGGCCCGGCCCACGGGGGCGGATTCCGGACGTCTGACACGGGGCTGACGGTTGTCTGACACAGCTGCGGAAGTCTGGCGAAGCTCTGAACCGGCGTGTGTTGAAGCGTGCGGGGCGCCTGGCGAGGATGGAGGAAACCACCAGAAGCCACAGGGATTGGGGGGTCCAGGTGCACAGGGTTCAGGAACTTCCGGACAGGCACACAGGCAGGGACTGCGCGACGCGGTGCGGTCGGATCTGCGCCAGGTGCGTCGAGCGGTTGCACGGTGAACTGCGCACCCTGCTGGAGCTGTTCCGTGAGAGCGACCACGCCCTCACGACGACGCGGCCCCGGCTGCGCGAGCGGGTCAGCGGCAGCCGGGACGCGGTCGGCATCGTGCTCGACGAACGGGCCGTGGACATGCGCGCCCGGATGACCGAGGTGCTGGCGTCGTGGGCGCGGCTCGTCGTGGAGGAGCGGGGCAGCGAGGTGCCCCGGCCGCGTGAGCGGGAGGTGACCGACCTGGTGCCGTTCCTGCGGCAGCAGGTGGGGTGGATCTCCGGCCACCCGGCGGCGGTGGACTTCGACGAGGAAGTCCGTGAGCTGCTGGGCGAGTTCGGCGGGCTGTTCGGCCCGGGACAGGCACGCAGGTTCCCGCTGGGCCCGTGCGTGCGACCCGGCTGCGCGGGCACGCTGCACGGAGTCGTCCGCTCGGACGGGGTGACCGACCCGGGCCATGTCTCGTGCGACACGGGACACGCGCTGCCACCGCGGCAGTGGCTGCTGGTGGCGGGCCGGATGGCGGAGGGGGCCGCCTGATGCGGGGCGCGCGCCGACGTACCGTGCCGACCGAGCTGGCGGCTCTGGCGATGGGGGTGTCCGAGGCGACGATCCGCAAGTGGGCGAGCCGAGGAAGGATCACCCGGTACGGCGGCCCGCAGCGAGCGGAGTACGACCTGGACGAACTCCTGGTCCTGACCCACCCGGCACACCCACAACCGCAGCGGCGGTCACAGTCACCGTCACCGTCGAGACAGTCGACGCCGGACCGAGAGAATTCGACCGAGCAAAGCAGAACCGAATAACAGCAATGTGATCACTCGACCAGCAACGCGCACCGGCAAATGCGCGGCCAGCAAACGCACGGCCAGCAAACGCGTAACCAGCAATGCGCAACCATCCAACGCGCGACCACCAACCGGCGACGGGCATCTGCACGGGCCGGAATTCACCAGCACGAGGAAAGCCCCTTGCGGCGCCCGTCTCCAGGACGGCCGCAGGGGGCTTTTTCCCGTCTTGACCGATCGCATGAATCGGTGTCACACTTTTCCCGGCGCCTCCATGCCCTGACGCCCCCACCATGTGGATGATCTCCAGGGCGGCGCAATTCTCCGGATCCGCAACCGAATCCGGATCTGCCCCCGGATCCACATCCACGACCGGTTCCACCTGCGGATCCGGATCCACATCCGCAACCGTCGGCCTTTCCGCGACGGTGCGGATTTTTTTCTGTCTCCTTTTCGCCCCGACCCGAGGAAGTGTGGTCGATGTCTGTTTCTGCCAAGAGCCCTGTCGGTCAGTGGACGGGTGAGGTCGCGCACGACGGTGAGGTGGACGTCTACACCGCCACCTTCGAGCCGGACGGTTCGCTCTCGGTCACCACGAGCAAGAGCACCGGCACCGGCTCCTGGGCCGCCACCGGCGACCAGAGCTTCGACTTCTCCGTCCGCGAGGACTTCAACCCGGACTTCACCCAGATCAGCCCCACCGGCAAGCGAGCCGCCTACATACGGATCGAGTTCTCCGCCGAGCACGACGGCGAGAAGTTCACCGGCGCCGGCAAGGCGATCATCTACGCGGCCGACGACTCCCTGATCTACGCGACCGAGGCCCGCACCGAGGGACGCCGGTTGTCATGACGCAGCCGGAGGCCGCCGAACTGAAGGCCCTGGCCGCGGAGGTGGGCCGACTGTCCGACCTCGCCGCGCTGGGCAAGCTCGTGGACCGCTACCTCGCCAGCCTCGACGAGGGCACCTTCGACGAGACCTGGGCCAGGTCGCTGTTCACCGAGGACGTCGAGATGGCCTTCCCGGTGGGCAGCCACCAGGGCATCGCCGGCGTCGACGGTTTCACCGCGCAGATCATGGCGCGCTGGGGCCGTACGCACCACCACGGCTCCGACAGTTCGGTCGAGGCCGACGGCGACCGGGCCGACCTGACCTGGAGTCTCATCGCCTCCCACGTGCACTTCGCCTCACCCCTGCCCCCCGACCCGTCCGAGTACTTCCAGCTCGGCGGCCGGTTCACGGGCACGGCACGGCGTACGCCCGAGGGCTGGCGCCTCGACAGTCTGCGGCTGCGGATCGTGTGGACCACCGGCTCCGTGCCCAAGGGCGTGACCCGGGTCGACACCAGAACGCTCGACACCCGCGGAAACACCGTATCCACCCCAGTGAAGGAGAACTGACGCATGGCCACCACACTCACCGGCGAGCAGCAGCGGGAACTGGTCGAGAAGGTCTTCCACGAGGGCCTGGACCTCGGTGACCTGTCGGCCGCCGACCGCTACCTGACCGCCGACTTCCGCAACCACGGCAGCCACGACGACTCGATGCGCGGCCCGGAGGCGTTCAAGCACACCATCCGGATCCAGCAGTCCGCGTTCAGCGAGATCAAGTACGAGATCCTCGACTTCATCTCGGACGGCGACAAGGCCGCGATCCGCTGGGTGATGCACGGCAAGCACACCGGCCCGTTCATCGGGATCGCGCCGACGGGTCTCCAGGTCCAGCACCAGGCGATCATCTGGTTCCGCTTCGAGGGCGACAGGATCGCCGAACGCTGGGGTCTGGTGGACAACTTCACCCTCCAGCGCTTCCTCCAGTCGGGCGGCAAGCCGGCCGGCCCGCTCACCCCGGCGGCGGCGAAGCCGGCGGCCTGACGGAGGGACAGCCGCGTAGGGCGGCGAGTGACGTGACGGGGGTGTCCGCCGGCAGCGGCCGGTACGGCCGGAACACCGGTGCGCCGGTGAGCGACCGCTCCGCGCCGCTCCGAGGACGGCACCCCCGTCGCGGCCCCCACCCGGCCGAAGGCACCCGCGCGCACGCTCGCGCACCCGCACGCCCCGGACCACCCCGCGCCCCACCCCGATCCACCCCACCCGCCCCGCAGAAGGAGTGATCGTGCCGATAGACCGCAAGGTGGCCCGCTTCAACCGGCGGTTCGCCAACCACCTCGTGGGCCCGCTGTTCAGCCGGATGCCCGGCTTCGGACGGGTCCACCACCGTGGCCGGAAGTCCGGACGCGAGTTCACCACGCCGGTGAAGCTGTTCCGGCGCGGCGAGGACATCATCATCACGCTGCCGTACGGGCCGGGCTCGGACTGGGTCAAGAACGTGCTGGCGGCGGGCGGTTGCGAGATCACCACGCGCGGTCGCCGGGTCCAGGTCACCCACCCGACGGTGTTCACCGACGACGGTACGACGAAGATGCCGGCGCTCACCCGCCGCATCCTGTCGCGCGTCGACGCGACGGAGTTCATCGCGCTGACGCCGGTGAAGGCGCCGGCGCCGGCGGCCGGCCGATGAACGGTTCCGTGCGGCGGCCGATCGAGGTGGCGCTCGTCGTCGGGTCCGCCCGCGACGGCCGGCTCGCCCCGGACGTCGCGGGCTGGTTCCGGGAGGTGGCCGGCCGGCGCGACGACCTCGCGGTCGACGTCGTGGACGTGGCCGACGCCCTGCTGCCGGCGGACCTCGACCCGGGGCACGCGGCGACCGCCGCGCTGAGGCCCCGGATCGCCGGGGCGGAGGCCTACGTCCTGGTCGTACCGGAGTACAACCGCAGCGTCCCGGGCCCGCTGAAGACGCTCATCGACAGTTTCCAGTCCGAGTGGCTGGCGAAGCCCGTCGGCTTCGTCAGCTACGGACTCAGCATGGCGGGCGGAGTCCGGGCCGTGGAGCACCTGCGGCAGATCTTCGCCGAGTTCCACTGCGTGGGGATGAAGGACATCGTCGCCTTCCCGCGGATCCTCGACCACTACGACGCCGAGGGACGCTTCCCCGCCGACGCCGAGGGCGCGGAGGCCGCCGCCAAGCTCATGCTCGACCAGCTGCTGTGGTGGGCCCGCGCGCTGCGCGAGGCCAAGGCGGTCCGCCCCTACGGAACCTGAGCCGGCCCCGCACCGCCGGCACCCACCCGCGCCCGCATCCCCTGCACCTCCCACCCTCAAGGAGACGCGATGGCAGCTGTATCCGACCCCCTGCCCGACCTGCTGACGGCCCTCCCGGTGGTGATCCTCGCCTGCCGGGCCGGCGCGCAGCTGGTGCGCCGGCTCGGCCAGCCACCGGTGGTCGGCGAGATAGCCGTCGGCATCCTGCTCGGCCCCTCGCTGCTGGGCTGGCTGTGGCCCGACGCGCAGACCTGGCTCTTCCCGCAGTCCGTGCTGCCGTACGTCGGCGCGCTCGGCAACCTCGGCCTGCTCGCCTTCATGTTCCTGGTGGGCCTGGAACTGGACCTGGGCTCGCTGCGCGGCCACAGCCGCACCGCGGTGGTGGTCTCGCAGGTGAGCATCGCGCTGCCGCTGGCCCTCGGCACGCTCCTCGCCCTCGGCATGTACGGCACGTTCGCGCCCGACGGCGTGGACCGGCTGCCGTTCGTGCTGTTCATCGCGGTGTCGATGAGCATCACCGCGTTCCCGGTGCTGGCCCGCATCCTCACCGACCGGGGCCTGTACCGGACCAGGGTCGGTGCGCTGGCCATGGCGTGCGCGGCCGTGGACGACGTGACGGCGTGGTGCCTGCTGGCGGCCGTCGTGGCGGTGACGAAGAGCGACTCGCCCACGGAGGCGCTCACGACGGCCCTGTACGCGGTCGCGTTCACGCTGTTCATGTACTACGCCGTACGTCCGCTGCTGGCCCGCTGGGTGGCGCGGGCGGAGCGGGCGTACGGCGAGAGCGTGGTGCTGGTCGTGCTGTTCAGCGGGCTGTGCCTGAGCGCGCTGGCCACCGACCGGATCGGGGTGCACGCGCTGTTCGGGGCGTTCGTGTTCGGGGTGGTCACACCGCGCGGCAGCCGGGTGGTGGAGGTGACGGCGGCGCGGCTACGGGCCTTCACGGTGCCGGTGCTGCTGCCGCTGTTCTTCGTGAGCACGGGCCTGAAGACGGACATGGCGCTGCTGGCCGGCCAGGGCCGGCAGTGGCTGTGGCTGGGCGCCGTGCTGGCGGTGGCGGTGCTCGGCAAGTGGGGCGGGGGTTCCGTCGCGGCGCGCTTGTCGGGCCAGCGCTGGACCGACGCGATGTCGATCGGCGCGCTCATGAACTGCCGGGGGCTGACCGAGCTGGTGGTGCTGAACATCGGGCTCGGCCTGGGCGTCATCGGCCCCGGGCTGTTCACGATGCTCGTGCTGATGGCCCTGGTCACCACGGCCGCGACCGCGCCCGCGCTGAGTCTGATCCGCCGGCGGGAGGGCGACCTGGAAGCCGTCGATCCGGCCGTGGTGGCGGAGGTTGACGGGACACAGAAATCCGCTCTGCAACCGACGGCGACCCGCTGACCTGCGCTTCTGTCAGCCGAACCATCAGGTAACCCCCTGATGGTTCGGGTCTTGTTAGTTATAGCGCTTGATAGATAAGCGTGTTGACGATACTGTCGAGTGACGCAGAGCACCGAGGGAGACAGCGATGAGCCAGGACTTCAAGAACCTCGACATGACGATGATGTTCGCCATCCACGACGCCCTCCGGCGCGAACTGGAGCGCATCGCGCGGATCACCGCGCGGGTGGACGAGGACCCCCGTCACGTCCTGAGTACCGCCGTCGGCTGGGAGCTGTTCAAGAAGTTCCTGACCATCCACCACACGTCGGAGGACGTCACGGTGTGGCCCGTGATGCAGGAGGCGCTGGCCGGCAGGCCCGCCGAGATCGCCCTGCTCGACGCGATGGAGGCCGAGCACGCGGTGATCGACCCGCTGCTCGCGGACATCGACGCGGCGCTCGCCGACCGCGACTCCGGCGCCGAGCGCCTGGGCGGGCTGGTCGACACGCTGTACACGAGCCTCGGCGCCCACCTGGACCACGAGGAGCGCGACGCCCTCCAGCTCATGGACATCACGCTGAGCCAGGAGCAGTGGGCGGCCTTCAGCGCGGAGCAGCGCACGCGGGTGGGCGAGGACTCCGTCCGCTACCTGCCCTGGCTGCTCGACGACATCGACGCGGCGAAGTTCGCCCACATCCTCGGCAAGATGCCCGAGCCGCTGCGCAACGCCTACGACTCGCAATGGCGAGCGGCGTACGACGCCCTCGACATCTGGGGCACGAGGACCAGCTCGGTCCACTGACCCCTCCCGAACCAGGGCCGCGCCCGGCCTGAGCCGGGTCCCGGGCCCGCCCACGCCTCCGGGGGGTGTTCCGCCCCCGCAGCACCCCCCGGAGCCCTTCCCCGCCCCGGTCACGTCCCCCATCACCAGAGACATCGGAGAGAGCTCATGTCGCTGCAAGACCGAACCGAAGCCGTACCGGAGGCGTCGGCACCGCCCGGACAGGGCGGCAAGCTGGGCCTCGCGCTGCTGGTCATCGCGGCAGCACAGCTGATGCTCGTCCTCGACAACACCATCGTGGCGGTCGCCCTGCCGAGCATGCAGAGCGCGCTCGGGCTGAGCGAGTCCGCCCTCGGCTGGATCGTCACCGCGTACGCCCTGGCCTTCGGCGGACTGCTGCTGGCCGGCGGCCGCGCCGGTGACCTCTTCGGCCGCCGCCGGATGTTCCGGGTCGGCCTGGTCCTGTTCACCGGTGCCTCGCTGCTCGGCGGCCTCGCCGGCAACGGCGAGCTGCTGATCTCGGCCCGCGTGCTGCAGGGCCTGGGCGCCGCCATCGCCGCGCCGACCGCGCTGTCCCTGCTGGCGACGACGTTCCCGGCGGGCCCCGCCCGCAACAAGGCGCTCGGCGTGTACGGCGCGATGGGCGGACTCGGCTCCGTGGTCGGCCTGCTGCTCGGCGGCGCGCTCACCGAGTACCTGAACTGGCGCTGGGTGATGTACGTCAACGTGCCGATCGCCGTCCTGGTCCTGATCGGCACCGGGGTCCTCGTCGAGGGCGAGCGCGAGCGCGGCAAGGTCGACGTGCCGGGCGCGTTCACCGCCACCTTCGGCTTCGGCGCACTCGTCTACGCCATCAACCGAGCCGGCTCGGAGGGCATCGGTGACACCGTCACCCTGGTCGGCCTGGCGGCGGCGGTCGTCCTGCTGGTCGCGTTCGTCCTGATCCAGCGGGCCAGCCGCGCGCCGATGATCCCCGGGAGCGTGCTGGCCGACAAGGGCCGGGCAGGCGCCAACCTGATCATGTTCCTGATGGGGGCGGGCATGCTCGCCACCTTCTACTTCCTCACCCTGTACATGCAGATCGTCAAGGGCTACGAGCCGATGGTCACGGGGCTGGCGTACCTGCCCTTCGCGGTGGGCATCGGTCTCGCGGCCGGCGGTATCGGCCCGCAGCTCCTGGCGAAGCTCTCCGAGCGGACGGTCATCGTGGCCGGTCTGGTCGTGGGGATCGCGGGCATGGTCTGGTTCAGTTTCCTGGCGCCGGGACAGAACGCGCTGGTCGCCCTGCTGCCCGCGCAGCTGGTCTCCGGCCTCGGACTGGGTCTGGTCTTCGTGACGGTCACCGTGATCAGCGTGCGCGGTGTGGCGCCGCAGGACACCGGTGCCGCGTCGGGTCTGGTGAACACCGCCCAGCAGATCGGCGGTGCCATCGGTCTGGCGCTGCTCGCCGCGACCGCGCAGCACATCACCGAGAGCAAGCTGCCGGGCAACGTCTCCGAGGCGCTGACCAGCGGATACTCCTACGGCTTCCTGCTCGGTGCGGGCCTGTACCTGCTGGCCCTGCTGGCCGCCGTGGTGATGATCCCGGCGACGGCCCCGCAGCAGCACTGAGCTACGGCGCACGCGACACCGCGCACCGCACGACGCACGACACGGCGGCCCCGCCCCGGGTGGGGCCGCCGCCGGCGCCCCACCCGCCTGCCCCCTCCGCGAAGCCCTCGGAACCCCCACTCCCGAAAAGAGGCGACCCGAGATGGCACAACCCGAGTCCACGAGCCCCCGGCCCGACCGGCCCGAACCCGGCCCCCGCCCGCTGGGGTTGTGGCATCTGGCCGACCTGGTCACCCCCATGGCCGTGCGGGTGGCCGCGACGCACCGCGTCGCCGACCACATCACCGACGGCCGGGTCACCGCGTACGACATCGCGCGGGCCGAGGGGCTGCGCGTCCAGCCGCTGGAGCGGGTGCTGCGCCACCTGGTCACCGTCGGCGTACTGACCGCGCACGGCGGGTCGTACGGGCTGACGGAGCTGGGCCAGGGCCTGCGCTCCGACCACCCGAGCGGCCAGCTCCAGCTCATCGACCTCAACGGCGCCATCGGGCGCGGCGACCTGTCCCTCGTGGAGCTGCCGCACGTGGTGCGCACCGGCGACCCGGCCTACCCGGTCCGCTACGGCCTGCCCTACTGGGACGACCTGGAGACCGACCCGGACCTCGCGCGGTCCTTCGACCGGGCCATGGCCGACAACGTCGCCCGCGACGCCCGCTCCATCGCCGCCGCCTACGACTGGTCGGCGCTCGGCTTCGTCTACGACCTCGGCGGCGGCAACGGCGTCCTGCTCGCGGGCCTGCTGGCGGCCCACCCGACCCTGCGCGGCGCGGTCGTCGACCTGCCGGGCACCGCCGCGCGAGCGGCCCGTCACCTGCGTGCGGCGGGTCTCGGCGACCGCGCCCAGGTCGTCGGCGCCAGCTTCTTCGAGGAGCTGCCCGCCGGCGGTGGCGGCTACCTCCTCTCCTCCGTCCTGCACAACTGGCCCGACAAGGACGCCCTGCGCATCCTGGAGCGCTGCGCCGCCGCCGTGGCCGGCGGGGACGGCCGCGTGTTCGTGATCGAGGAGACCGCGGAGACCGCCGACACCGGCATGGACCTGCGGATGCTCGCCTACTACGGCGGCCTGGAACGTCCGCTGGACGAGCTCGCCCGGCTGGCCCGGGCCGCGGGTCTGGAAGTTGCCGGGGTGCACCGCGCCGACGGCCAGGCCACCGCCGTCCGGTCGATCGTCGAGCTCGTGCCCGAGGGCCGGGCGCACTGAATCCGGAGGCGGTGCGCGCACCCCCGGGCCGCGCGTACCGCCCGTACGAACTGGCAGGAGGTGCTGTGGTGCGGCGCGAGCGCGCAGGCGTGCGGGGTCCCGTGACGCGGACCGAGGAGATCGCCGAGGTACCGGGCGTTCTGCCGGAGACCCTCACGGACTTCATCAGCTACCTCCTGCGCCGCGTCCACGCGCAGTTCGCCGCGAGCGCCGACGGCACGGGCTCCGACCCGCGGGAGTTCCTGGTCCTGGCCGCGCTCACCGGCCGCGACTGGGAGTCCCAGCTCGACCTGGCCGAACGCCTGGGGATCAACCGCACCGTCATGGTCGCGGTCATCGACCGGCTGGAGGCGCGCGGCGAGGTCCGGCGCACCCGCAACCCCGGCAACCGGCGCCAGTACGTGCTGTCCCTGACGGACCATGGGCGCGGCGCCCTGGAGACCCGGCGCCGGGCGGTGGCCGGGCGCGACGCCCGGCTGACCGCCGTCCTCACACCCGAGGAGCGGACCCGGCTCGACGCCCTGCTCGGCAGGCTCCTCCCGGAGTCGGCGCGGCCGCTGGTGCGGGGCACCGAGTACCTGGTGGCGCAGGCCCACCACCGGCTGCGCAGACACGGCGACGACAAGCTGGCCGGCACCGGCCTGCGGGTGCGCCACTACGGGCCGCTGTCCGCCCTCGACACGTTCGGACCGTGTTCGCAGCAGCGGCTCGCGGAGTACCTCGCCGTGACCGGACCAGCCGTCTCCCAGATGGTGGACGAGCTGGTCAGGGGCGGCCTGGTGCGCCGCGGCCGGGACCCGCGCGACCGGCGCCGGTACGCCCTGGAGCTGACCGGCCCGGGCCGGGACGAACTCCGCGCGGTGGCCGGGGCGGTGGACTCCCTGGCCGCGGACGTGGCGGCCATGCTCGGGCCCGGCGGCGAGGACGAACTCCGGTCGCTGCTGGGAAAGCTGCTGGCCGAAACGCATTCCGGGCCCGCCGGCTCGCTCTCCGATCATTCCGCGGTAGTCAATTCCCCCGCGCAGTAAAGGGGTTGACGCTCCGGCGCGATTCTGTCACGCTTTAGCCAGCGGTTGATTCACGCCTTTTTCAAGGGCTCTCCGGAAAGAAATGGAGGGCCCTTTTCTCATGCACTTTTTCGCTGTGGACCGCACCTGACGAAGGAGACAGCTCATGGTCGCGAAGAGGAACGAAGGCGCGACGGAACCGGCGGAGCCGTCCGGTACGACGGGGCCGGCGGACATAGCCGACGACATGACGTTCGACGTCATCATTCTCGGTTCCGGCCTGGCCGGTTCCGTGACCGGCACGATCATGGCGAAGAACGGTGCCCGGGTCCTGCTGGTCGACGCCGCCGCCCACCCCCGCTTCGCCATCGGTGAGTCGATGACTCCGCAGCTCGTCGAATGGATCCACATCCTCTCCGAGCGCCACGACATCCCCGAACTCAAGAGCCTGGCCAGCGTCCAGCAGTCCACCCGGGACATCGCCCCGACCTTCGGCACCAAGGCGCACTTCGGCTTCATGAAGCACGAGGTGGGCCGGGAACCCGACCCGCGCGAGGCGACCCAGCTGGCCCTGCCCAAGATCTTCCTGCAGAACAGCCACATGTTCCGCCAGGACAGCGACGCCTTCATGTTCCACGTGGCCGTGAAGTACGGCTGCGTGCCCCGGCAGAACTGGCGGGCCGCCGCCGTCGACTTCGACGAGGACGGCGTGACCGTCACCGGCCGCAGCGCCGCCCCCGGCGCGCAGCCCGAGTTCTACCGCGGGAAGTACCTGGTGGACGCGTCCGGCTTCCGCTCGCCGCTCGCCGACAAGTTCGACCTGCGCGACAAGCCGGCCCGTTTCAAGCACCACTCGCGGTCGATGTTCACCCACTACGTCGGCGTCAAGCCCTTCGACGACGTCAGCGGGCACCCCAAGGACCTGCGCCCGCCGGCCGACTGGCACACCGGCACCATGCACCACCTCATCGAGCGCGGCTGGTTCTGGATCATCCCGTTCGACAACCACCCGAAGTCGCGCAACCCGCTGTGCAGCGTGGGCCTGACCATCGACGAGCGCACCTACCCCAAACCGGCGGACCTCACCCCGGAGCAGGAGTTCCAGCAGTTCCTGGACAAGTACCCCGCGGTCAAGCGGCAGTTCGACGGCGCCAGCCGGATCCGGGAGTGGATCTCCACGGACCGGCTGCAGTACTCGTCGAAGCAGACCATCGGTGACCGCTGGTGCCTGATGTCGCACGCGGCCGGCTTCCTCGACCCGCTGTTCTCCCGCGGCCTGTCCAACACCTTCGAGGTCGTCGACGCGCTCACCTCGCGCCTGGTGGCGGCCCTCGGGGACGGGGACTTCTCCGCTGAGCGCTTCGCCTACGTCGAGCGACTGGAGCAGGGCCTGCTCCAGTACAACGACGAGCTGGTCAACAGCTCCTTCATCGCCTTCTCGCACTTCCGGCTCTGGAACGCGGTCTTCCGGGTCTGGGGCTCCTTCATCACCCCCGGCACCATGCGGCTGACGCGCGCCCGCCTCAAGCACCTCCGGGACGGGGACCCGCGCCACTTCCAGGAGCTGGAGGAGACGCGGTACCCGGGTCTGTGGTGGCCGCAGAGCGACCAGTTCAAGATCCTCCTGGAGTCGGCCGCCGAGACCTGCGAGAAGTACGAGGCGGGCGCGCTGACCGGCGACGAGGCCGCCGACGCCGTCTTCAAGCTGCTCGGCGACTCGCCCATCGTCAATCCGGTCTTCGGCTGGAAGGACGAGAACAAACGATTCATCTACCCGTCCACGGCGACCATGGCCCGCTTCCTGTACTGGGCCTCCGTCCAGGCCCCGCCGGAGATGAACAGCGTCGGCCGGGAGTTCCTGCTCGGCATCGTCAAGGCCGGCGCGAAGGTCCGCAAACTTCTCTGAAGCCCGGCGCGCGGCACGTCTTTGAACCCCGTCACGAAAGGGATGCGCATGTCAGCAGCAGCGCGCTCGCTGATTCACACCCACGAGCGACAGCCGATCGAAGCACCGACCCTGCGCCGCGTGTGCGGCCTGTTCACGACCGGCGTCACGGTCATCACCACCGGGCCGGAGGGACGAGCGGAGGGCACGACCGTCAACTCCTTCACCTCCGTGTCGCTGGACCCGCCGCTCGTCCTGTTCTGCCTGCACAAGCAGTCGCGGCTGCACACGGTGCTGGAGGACAGCGGCGGGTTCACCGTGAACTTCCTGTCCGGCCGGCAGGAGAAGCTGGCCCGGTCCTTCGCGGGACGCCGGCCCGAGGGGTTCACCGGCGTGCCGCACCACTTCACCGACGGCGGGCTGCCGGTGCTGACCGAGGCACTGGCGTACCTGACCTGTACGACCGTCGACATCCACGCGGGCGGCGACCACGAGATCGTCGTCGGCGAGGTCGTCGAGCTGGGCGTCCCGGACCACGGCCGGGAGCCGCTGATCTTCTTCGACGGGTCCCTGGGCGCGCTGGAGGCGGCGGCCGGCCGCTTCAACCAGGCGCAGGAGTCCGGGACTCCGGCCAGACGGGCGTCCTGACATGCACAGGGTGCTCATCGCCAACCGTGGCGAAATCGCTGTCCGTGTGGCCCGGGCGTGCCGGGACGCGGGGATCGCGAGTGTGGCCGTATACGCCGATCCGG
>NZ_JBEXCW010000134.1:0-15925 GCF_040605435.1 Streptomyces sp. NPDC005574 | reverse complement strand
GACCCACGACCTCACCGCGGCCCGCGCCCACGGCATCGTCCAAGCGTGCCTGACCCGGCAGATCCTCGTCCTCGCCGACCGGGCCTACCAGGGGGCCGGCGCCACCGTCCGCACCCCCTACTACCACCACCACGAACAGCCCGAGCACTACCAGCAGTTCAACCGCGACCATGCCCGGCTGCGGGCTCCGGGCGAGCGCGCCTTCGCACAGCTGAAGTCCTGGCGACTGTTACGGCGAGCCCGATGCTCAACCCGGCGTATCGGCACCGTCGTACAAGCCATCCACACACTCTTGACCTGCGACTATTCAGGATGAAAGAGGTTCAGTGAGATGGGTGAATGGACACGGGTTGGTCCTTGTGAACCGGGCACAACGGCGCGGGCGGTCAGCGGTCAGTGGTCGATGCTGGCCATGTTGGCCTCGTCGTGGCGTTCGCCGGCTGCGGGTGTGAGGTTGTTGAGGCGGTCGAGCTGGGCGGGGGTGAGTTCGACACCGTCGGCGGCGGTGTTCTCTTCGACGCGGGTGACGCGGCGGGTGCCGGGGATGGGGGCGATGTCGTTGCCGCGGGTGAGGATCCAGGCCAGTGCGGTCTGGGCGGGGGTGGCTCCGATCTCGGCGCCGATGGCCCGCACCTCGTCGACGATCGCCAGGTTGCGCTGGAAGTTCTCGCCGGTGAAGCGCGGGTTGGTCTTGCGCCAGTCGTCGTCGGTGAAGTCGTCGACGGTGCGGATCTGCCCGGTCAGCAGGCCGTGGCCGAGCGGGGAGTAGGGCACGAACCCGATGCCGAGCTCGCGCAGCAGCGGGAGGATTTCGGCCTCGACGTCGCGGGTCCACAGGGAGTATTCGGTCTGCAGCGCGGACACCGGGTGCACGGCGTGGGCGCGGCGGATGGTGTCGGGGCCGGCTTCGGAGAGGCCGATGTGGCGGACCTTGCCCTCGGCGACCAGTTCGGCCAGCGCGCCGACGGTCTCTTCGATGGGGGTGTTGGGGTCGACGCGGTGCTGGTAGTAGAGGTCGATGTGGTCGGTGCCGAGCCGCTTGAGGGAGCCTTCGACGGCTGTCTTGACGTTGGCGGGGCTGCTGTCGATGACGCCGGGGCCGTCGCCGGCGTGGGAGACCAGGCCGAACTTGGTCGCGATGACGACGTCGTCGCGACGGCCCTTGATGGCCTTGCCGACGAGGTTCTCACTGTGGAAGGGGCCATAGATCTCGGCGGTGTCGATGTGGGTGACCCCGAGGTCCAGGGCCCGGTGGATGGTGCGGATCGACTCGGTGTCGTCGAGTCCTCCGCCGGTGGTGTAGACGCCGGCCATGGTCATGGCGCCCAGTCCGATGCGGGAGACATCCAGCCCGCCCAGAGATACGTGCTTCATCAGGTACTCCTTGTCGTAACGGCCCTCAGACCTGGTCAGCGGTCGCGATGAGTGCGGCGCGCCACCAGTCGGCGGACCTTGGAATGTGGGGTGTGTTGCTCGGGTGATGGGCTGCCGTGGGCCAGGCCGGTGTTGTCGGTAACAGGTGGCGGCCCGCGGCTGAACCGGCTGTGCCGGGGTCAGTGCTCCTGGGCAGCCGGTTCCAGAACGAAGACCGGGATCTGTCGGTCCGTGTTGTTCTGGTACTCGGCGTAGGGCGGGAAGACCTCGATGGCTCGGGCCCACCCCAGGGCCTTCTCGTCACCGGTCACCTCCCGGGCCAGCATGTCCTGGCGCACCGGGCCGTCCTGCAGCTCGACCCGGGGGTCGGCCACCACGTTGTGGTACCAGACCGGGTGCTTGGGGGCTCCTCCCATGGAGGCGATGACGGCGTAGGAGCCGTCGTGCTCCACCCGAATGAGCGGGGACTTGCGGATCTTGCCGCTCTTCGCGCCCAGGGTGGTCAGGATGACCACGGGCACGCCGCCGAGTTTCTCGTCTTCTTCCCGTGTGACCAGGAAACCCAGCGTCGTTCCTTGTGTACCGCCGGAGCTTTCGTACAGCTCGACCTGGTCACGTGCGAACTGCGCCGTGCTCGGCTCGTACTCGCCCTTCAGCGGCACGTTGCCCCCTCAGGCGTGGGTGTCGTCGTGGGCGAGGTTGTCGCCCAGTTCGCGGGATGCGTCGGCCTGGGCGAGGAGTTCCTTCGCCTTGGCCTCGGCGGCCTCGATGGCGTCCGCGCCGGCGACGAAGCGCTGCAGGGGCTTGTCTTGGCCGGCGATGGTGAGCAGGGCGCGGGCGAGCTTGGCGGGGTCGCCGGGCTGCTTGCCGTTCATGCTCTTCATGCCCTCGATCCTCGGGGCGGTGCGCGGAGCGTAGTCGTCGATGGACAGCTCGGGCCAGTTGGTGGAGCCGTCCACGAGGAGTTCGGTACGGAAGTAGCCGGGCTCCACGATCGTGGTGTGGATGTTGAACGGCTCGACGTCGTAGTGCAGGGACTCCATCCAGCCCTCTTCCGCGAACTTGGAGGCGGCGTAGGCGGAGGTGAACTCCATGCCGACCAGTCCGGCGGTCGAAGTGATGGTGATGATGTGGCCGGCTCGCTGCCTGCGCAGGATGGGCAGGACGGCGCGGGTGACGTTCATCGGGCCGAAGAGGTTCGTCTCGAACTGCTGGCGCATCTGCGCGGGCGAGATCTCCTCGAAGTAGCCGGTGAACAGGTTCCCGGCGTTGTTGATCAGGACGTCGATGCGGCCGAAGCGGTCGACGGCGGCCTGCGCGGCGGCCTCGGCGTCCTCCAGGCTGGTGACGTCGAGCCGGGCGACCAGCAGGTTGTCCTTCGGCCCGCCGAGGGTCTTCTCGACCTCGTCGGGGCGGCGGCCGGTGGCGACGACCTGGTGGCCGGCGGCGAGGGCCTCGCGGGCGATGTCGGTGCCCAGACCGCGTCCGGCACCGGTGACGAGAATGACCTTGCTCATGGGGGGGTTCCTCTTCGTACGTAGACGGTTCAGGCGCCGTGATCCGGCACCCGGTGTGTGCAGTGGCCGTGTGTTCCCGGCGGCCGGCCAAGCGGGGATGGGCCGGACGGCGTCAGGCCGACTCGGTGGGCATGATCCACAGGTCGGCGATGGAGGCATGCCGGGGGCGCGTGACCATGTAGGCGACGCCGTCGGCGATGTCCTCAGGGGCGAGGAACTCGACCACCCCGAGGAGGGGGGTGATCATCGCGTCCTGGATCTCGGGCCTGTTGTGCGAGGCCAGCTCGGTGTACACACCACCCGGCTCCAGGACACCGACGCGGACGTGCCGCTGGGTGACTTCCTGGCGCAGGGACTCGGTGAAGCCGTTCACCCCGAACTTGGTGAGGTTGTAGACGCCGAGGCCGTTCCCGGCGACGCGGCCCGCGACGGAGCTGATGTTGACGATGTCGGCGACCCGGCGCGTACCGTCCTCCGCGGCCTTGAGCAGGTGCGGGAGAGCGGCGCGGGTGGTGTAGAGCAGGCCCTGGACGTTGACGGCGATCATGCGCTCCCACTCCTCGGCATCCGCACCGACGACGGGGCCCAGGAGCATCAGGCCGGCGTTGTTGACCAGGGTGTCCAGCCGACCGAAGTGCTCGACCGTGCGCTCGACGGCCGCCTCGGCCTGGGCGCGGTCGGTGATGTCGGCCTCCACCACCAGCGCGGTGCCACCGGCCTTCCCGATCTCGGCGGCGAGGGCGTCCAGACGGTCCTTGCGGCGGGCCACCAGGGCCACGGACGCGCCGAGCTCGGCGAGTTGGCGGGCGGTGGCCTCGCCGATCCCGCTGCTTGCGCCAGTGACGAGAGCAACAGTGCCGGTCAGTTTCGATGCCATGGGGTGTCCTGTTCCTTGGTTCTCTGATGTGCGTGCCGAGGACGCGGCGAGCGCCAGTCATCACGTCGGCATGGGGGGATGCAGATGAGGTACCGCGCTCCGCTGCTAGGCGGTGGGGATGGCGCCCATACGGGCTGGTGACCGGCGGCACATGCAGCGCTGTTCCGGGCCATTCACACCGCCGTGGACGGTGCACCACCAACAAAACCGGTTGTCACGGGGGCGTGGGAGTCCCTGATGAGGGGGTCACTGACAGGGACCCCCAACCCGGCGGAAGCGCTCGTAGAGTGAAACCCATGGCAGGCAGAAACGACCCACATGGCACTAATCGTGACATTCGTGACGATGTCCGCGACCAGATCAGAGAATTCCTGGGCACACGAAGGGCCAGGGTCACCCCCGAGCAGGCCGGCCTGCCCCTGTACGGCGGAGACCGTCGGCGGGTCACCGGGCTGCGCCGCGAGGAGGTAGCCCTTCTCGCGGGCATCTCGAGCGAGTACTACACCCGGCTGGAGCGCGGCAACGCCACCGGCGTCTCCGAGAGCGTCATCGAAGGGATCGCGCACGCACTGCAGCTTGACGAGGCCGAACGCATCCACCTCCTCGACCTCCTGCGCGGCGCTGGCACCACCCGCCCGCCACGCCGCCGGCCGGCCCAGCAGCGCGTGCGGCCAGCGGTGCAGCGCGTCCTCGACTCCATGGGCGGCACCCCCGCGTTCGTCCTCAGCGGGCGGGGGGACATCCTGGCCGCCAACGGCCTCGGGCGTGCCCTGTTCTCGCCGGTCTACGCCGACCCGGCGCGGCCCCCCAACAACGCCCGGTTCGTCTTCCTCGACCCGCAAGCGACCGAATTCTTCCGCGACTGGGACCAGATCGCAGGCGACTGTGTCGCGATGCTGCGCGCCGAGGCCGGCCGCGACCTCTATGACCGGCGGTTGACCGACCTGATCGGGGAGCTGTCTACTCGCAGCGAGGAGTTCCGTCGCCGCTGGGCCGCCCACAACGTCCGGATCCACACCACCGGCGTGAAGCTTCTGCACCACCCGGTCGTCGGCGATCTCGACCTACCGTTCGAATCCTTCCCGGTGGGCGGCGACCCCAGCCAGGTCCTCCTCACCTACACCGCCGAGCCCGCCTCCCCCTCCGAGGACGCCCTCAACCTGCTGGCCAGCTGGGCCGCGAGCAACCACCACATCGAGCGGCCCGCGCCAGCCGACGACTCCCAGCCCGCAGACTCGACCGAGACACCCGACTGATCGCCCCATGAGGCCCTCCTCAGCGTGGAACGGGTCGTACTGCGGGTTGCTCTGCCGGGCCGCGGCCATCGCCTCTCGCATCGGCGCGTACCGCGGCTGCTCCTCGGCGCCGGACAAGGCTCGGCCCGCTCCAGTCCGTGCTGTACCCGGCCAGCTCGACGAGCGTGATCGCGATCCCGAACGGCGCGACCTCCTGCGCCAGGGATTCCCTGAACCCAGACGCGAACTCGGTTACGCCAGCGGCACGTGGCAGACGGCGCCGTCTGCCAAATGCGCGGCTGCTCCGCATGGAATGGTTCAACAAGCAGAACTTGACAGGGAACTCGTCAACACCCGACGCCCAGCGATCGGGCCCCTTGCGTCCGGATAGCGCGTACACCGGCACATCCGTGGACCGTCGCTCCCCCGTCGGCGACGCGAAATCCCCAGTAGGGTCCGCGGGTGTTGAGCAGACTTGGGTGGACGGTGCACTTCGTGAGCCGCGATCTGCCCGCGCCCACGACCACGCGTTCCTTCCTGGACGTACAGCCTGGTGACTTGGTGTCGTGGCTGGATAAGGCAGGTCTTCCCGACGGCCTGCCGTTCCTTCTCTCGCCGCGATTCGAGTACGACGTCGAGCTCAACTCGTACTTCCTTCAGGCGAATCTGACGGCGCCGTGGAACACCAACGCCAACCGGGCCCGAGCCCTGGCACGGTTCTTCTCGTTCCTGCATACCTCGCGAGGTGGGAAGTCGTGGCGGGCCGCCACGGAGGGCGCGGTCCACATCGAGCAGCGGCGCACCCGCCGGTGCTTCCTCGCAGTCCGGTGCGTGCAGGACGGAGCGGGCCGGGCCGCGGCCGTCGCGCACCTTCGCCAGCACCCAGCCCGAAGGCTGGCGCTCCCCGAGGACCTCCCGGACCACCGCCTGCGGTGACCCCTCCAGCTTCTCGGTGGCGACCTGGTCGTAGTCGACGCCGTCGACCGGACGCACATGGTCGGGAGCCCGGACCCACACCCGGTACTCCGCCGCCTCCACACCGCCGCCCTCGAGGTCGAGGTACGACGGCAGCCCCACCAGGTACAGCCAGCCCGTTTCGGTCTGCCGCCGCATCCACAGCCGCGCGACGACTTCCTGCTCCGGATGACCGAGCACCGGATCGGCGGGCAGCACAACCCGCACCGGCACCGGGTCGGCTGCGTCGTTGGAGGGCGTGGTCACGGACCCACGGTAAGCAGGCAGGCCCGGCAGATCTGGTCAGGCGTGAATCTGTGTGGGGTAACCCATGTCGTCGATGTCGCGGAGCACGCTGACGGCGAGCATGACCGCGCTCACGGCGTTGACCGGGGTGTACTGCGTGGCCGCTGCTGCGTGAGCCGTGGCATGCCGGTTGAAGTTCTGAGGAACTGGGGCCGGCGGCCAGAATGCCTTGAGCGCCCTCGGGAACGGCAGGAAAGCGGCGGCCTCGCGGAATTGGCGGATCGTGGGGTCGTCGTCCTTCACGGCCGGGATGCTCTCCAGGACCTTGCCGTAGCCCGGCCACTGGCCGTTGGGCTTGAGCCAGTCGGAGTTGGCGAAGGCCAGGCCACGGATGAGGGTGTCCCACACGTTGGCAGCCAGTGCCTGGGCGCCGCTGAACATGCCGTGCTCAGCCATGCGCACGCACTCTTCGAGTAGTGCCCTCTGCGCGCTGAACCGCGTATCGGTGACGGCTGCGAGAGCCGCCTCGCAGGAGGTAAGGATGGCCGGGCGGCAGTCATCGATGACCTGCGCACGAGAGGCCGTGTCGTCGGCGGTGAGCAGTTGCCGGATGACATCGGCCGGGGGCACCCAGGCCAGCGGAATGCCCTCCTGCATCAGCACGATCATCTCCGAGTAGGCGAGGTGGCTGCCCTGCCAGTTGGCGGGCATCATCGCGTCGAGGCGTTCCAGCGCTGGCTGGAGCGGGGCGATGGCGTCGGCCAGGTGATCCATTGCGGGTATGCGGATCTTGACCGGCGGCGGTGCGACCACGGCCGCGACGGTGCGCCGGATGTTCTCGGTGGCCGCGGCCAAGATCCCCGTCAGATCCGGCCCGAAGCTGCTGCTCATCCTGATGCCCTCCCTTGTACGTGGCGAGCCCTGGATCACGTCACCGGAACGGAGACTTGCTGGGCCCAGGCGTTGATCCGGGTCCGTTCGGGTTCGGACCATCCAGTTGCGATGATCGAGCCGTTGCGGCTGATCTGAGGGGGCTCGGCAAGCCCGTAGTGCTGGAACAGGTCACTGATGAGCAACGACGCGGCCTGTACGAGGTCAATCCCGCCGTCTGCCAGGTCGTTTAGGAGAGCGTGGGCGTGCCCGACGGCACTTCGGTGGGCGGTGGTGCCGACCTGTACTCCCGTCTCCTGCGGAACGAGGGCCTCGTGGGCGAGGTGGATTGCCCGCGTGCGCGGCAGATTCGGCAGTCTCATCGGGCCGCCTCCAATGGGCGTTTGGCTCTCCAGTCGTACGCGCAGGGCGGCCGTGCCGGCGGCGCCGGTGCGGGTGACCGCGTGTTGGGCGAGGTGACGCAGGGCCGACAGCACGAGGGTGACGATGGAGTCGGTGTCGGCGCCGTAGGGCCAGGTATTGCTGTCGTCCTGGGAGATGCCGAGCATGGGGGTCCGTGCCGCCCAGGCGCCCGATCCGTCGGAGTGCAGTTCGGCGATATACCGGGGTGGGCGGTCGTCGAAGAGGACGATGCGGCGCGCGCCGACCATAGATCCGCAGAAGGTTGCTGCGGTGCGTCCCAGCAAGGGGATGGCCGCCAACTCCTGCGTGCTCACACGCTGGACACTCGCGTGGTCGATCACCATGTCACCAGGGATGTCGGGCACGAGCGACACCGTCAGCAGGGGGTCGCCTGTCTCCAGGAAGCTGTGCCCTTCGAGGCGCTCGGCAGTGTCTTCGACGTCGTGATCGATCCGAGAGATTCGATCCGTGCGGTCGGCGAGTTGCTCGAAACGCCGGCGGTAGGCCGTGGCAATCTCGGCTTCCGTCAGCCATGCGGTGGTGCTGCCGTTCCGCCGCGGGTAGGCCAGACGGGTCTGGTCCACGATGGCGTGTGGTGCGTCCAGGCTGCGCGGAACGGCGATGAGCAGGATTCCTTGATTCGAGCCAGGCTGGTCGGGCTTGGTAAACAGCTCGATCCGTGGTGTCGGCCGGAGGTTGGAGGCAATGGCCTGGCGGATCTGCCGGAGCTTTCCGTCGGTGAGCTCTACCGGAGTCACAGCACTGGGGATGGAAGTCTGGCGGTCCTCGGCAAGCCCAAGGACCAGCACGCCACCGATCCCGTTCGCCAGCGCCGCGACGTCCTTTGCCAGCTCGGACCGACCTGCCTGATCGGCATTGTAGTGCGGAGCCTTGTATTCGAGATCTTCGTCTTCCCTCGCGTCCGGGTTACCCACCAGGGAAGCGAGCTGCGTGTAGGTGACCTGTTCGAGGGACCCACCCAGAAGGGTCTCCACTCGGGGGAAACGAGGCGACATGAACCCTGAATCTAGCGCTGGGGCCAGCAGGCACGCACAGTGTTATCGATCTCGGTATCGCTGCGAAGTCGCCTGGTCCGCCCACGCCTTGAGTTACGAGGCGAGCGCTGAAGCTGACCACCCAGCCCTTGGGCGGCGTCGCGTGGCAGCTGCGTGACCTCGCGAGCGCGGAATGTCCGGCAAAGCCCGACGGCCAATGGGCCGCGTGTCGCACCCCGTCACACCTCTGAGCAGCGCAAATGCCCTGGTGCTGTTCCTTCCGCTAGCGTCCGTGGGTATATCACCACTTCGGCACACCGGGGGATTCCGACAAGATGTCCGTGCGCGACCTGACGGAAGTACAACTCGATCGGCGGCAATGCGGGCTGCTCGCTACCATCGGCACTCAGCAGGCCAAAGATCCGGACGGCCAGTGGCCCATGTGGGAGTGGGTGGAACACAGGGCAGGTTCGTTCGGACTGGAGAATCCCCGTGAAGTGCTCTATTCACTCCCGCGTATCGGGGCCCCCGCAGGATCCTTCGGGCTCTCGTACGGGTTCACCACACACGTCCCTCGCATCCTCACCGAAGACACGCGGATCGCACTGACTGCTGCTGCGGCCTTGGCATTGGACGAACTGAAGTCCGATCTTGGCGACCCCTTCCTGCGGGTGCTCGACCACATGATCACGTTGTGGCGGAGCGCGCCGCGTTCGCCGAACGAGGTCACTCGGGTCCAGCTGACCTCCGAAGAACTCCAGGCGGCGTTCCCGCACATGCGCCCCCGGATCATCTGCCTCGTCCCGGAGTACATCGCCAACGAGCCGCTCCTGTCTTCCTCGCGCAGCAGGCAAGAAGACGGCAGCTGGACGATGGAAATCCCGCGCCAGGTCATGCGGTACGAGCACGCCACATCGCTGCGGGACTACGTCAGCGGGGCCTGCCAGCAAGTTCACCAAGCCCTTGAGGCCGACCTGGAGATGCTCGCCGGACAGACGGCGCCGGCACCGACCGCCGAGCCCGAGCCTCTCCCGGCGCCGGAACTCGAAGCCGACCCTGGCGAGGGAGAAATGCGAGTGCCCCTGAAGCAGGAGTGGATCCTGGGCGACCCCATCGGGGACCCGGGAGGTTTCGGCGCTGTCTACGAGGCGCAGTCTGCAGACGGCACGGAAGCGGCGGCGAAGTTGGTACCCAAAAGACCCGGTGCCGACCGCGAGATGCTCTTCACCGATCTGCCGGGCGTGCGCAACGTTGTGCCCGTCATCGACAGCGGCGAGCACGACGACCACTGGGTGCTCGTCATGCCCCGCGCCAAGAAATCCCTGCGCGCACATCTGCAGAACGGGCCGCTGGCACTCGAAGAGGCCGTCCACGTCCTGACGGACATCGCCGAGACGCTGACCGATCTGGACGGCCAGGTCGTTCACCGCGACCTCAAGCCGGAAAACGTCCTGCTCCTGAACGGCCGCTGGTGTCTGGCCGACTTCGGCATCGCCCGGTACGCCGAAGCCACCACAGCCCAGCTGACCTACAAATTCCATGGAACGCTGGCCTACATGGCTCCCGAGCGCTGGAAGAACCAGCGGGCCACCAGCGCAAGCGACATCTATGCCCTGGGAATTCTTGCCTACGAACTCCTGGAGGGCACCACCCCGTTCACCGGTCCTGACGAGGCGGGCTTCGCTGAGCAACACCTGCGCGGCACCCCACCTCCGCTGACCGCGGCTCCCGCCCTCCTGGCCGCATTGATCACGGAATGTCTCTACAAGGCTCCGCAGGCGCGCCCTGCGCCTGCCAATGTGCTGGAGCGGCTGCGACGCATCCCCGCCGGTGCACTGACCGGGGGACTGGCGGCGCTCGTGGAAGCTGACCGGGAAGTAGTCGCACGCCGGGCGGAAGACGACCGTCAGGCTTCTGAGCAGGCCACCGAGGCCGAACGCCGCGAGGACCTGTTCGCAGCGGCAGCAACATCTTTCGGCCTCATCTCCGAGCAACTCCTGACGGCGATCACGGGTGTTCTCTCCACAGCCACCGTGCACAGAGAGAACGCGGGAAGCTGGACGATCCACCTCAGCGGTGCCGAGCTGGCTCTCACAGGACCCCAGGAAATTCCTGAGGCCGTAACCGCGGGGGCGCCACAGCCGTTCGATGTGATCGCCGCCGCGACGGTCACGGTGAAGACCACCGTGGCGCGTCGCGGCTATGAAGGCAGAAGTCACTCTCTTTGGTATGCCGATGCCCAGGTGGCTGAGCAGTACCAGTGGTTTGAGACTGCCTTCATGGCGAACCCGTTCAGCCGCGCGGTGTCGTCGACGGACCCCTTCGCCCTCGATCCCCACGAAGGGCGCGCGGCGATCGCCGCGGGGATCGGCACGAGGCAAGCAGCTTGGCCATTCACCCCTCTCGTCATCGGCGAGCTGGACGAATTCATCGACAGGTGGGCCAGGTGGCTGGCCGATGCCGCCACAGGCCGACTCGAACACCCGAGCCAGATGCCAGAACGCGATCCCCAAGGGTCCTGGCGGCGCTAGCCGATGCATCCGCAGGGCGGGGACCACCGCACCCAGGCGCGCTACTTCGCGCGCCTGGCCGTGCTGGACGGCGCGGCGCTCACTGCGACGCAGGAGGAACTGGCGAGGGCGGTACTCGAGGTCGTGCTGCTGGCCGGCCTGCCGCCGTACAACATCGAAGCGGCAGCGGAGGGTGAGGAGACCGGGGTGGGCCTGACCCCGGTCCAGGGCCGCCGTCATGCGCTGCGGGTGCTGTGGAGGCAGGACGCTACGACTGTCCTCCACCTGCCCGATGAGCTGGTCCACGCCCAGCAGGCCGCCATGCACCAGGCGCTGCGCACGAAGCTGTCCGCTCACCAGTTCTGGGTCGAAGACGGACCCGCGGGACAGGCCCCGGTCGTGCTCGGGCTCACCCGCCCCGGCGGTACGTGAGGCCGGGGCGGAGCGCCACGCGTCATCTCCCCGGCGCCCGGCGCCCGGCTGCCGTTGTGCCGCCAGCGCAGGCGATACGCCCTTGTGGGGGCTTGACCGTCGTCGCGCCGGCGCGGGACGGTCGGTGCGCAACTATCCGCAACCAGCTCGACAGGGGAGACCGTCATGACGTTACGGTTCGTCGGGATCGACCCGAACACCGGCGGCGGCGGATCGCCGACGGTATGGGTCGAAGAGGAGAGCGCGGACCTGGTCCTTCAGGGCGAGGAAGCCGAAGAACTGCTGAAGGCGCAGGTGAGCGGAACCGAATGGGTCGCCGGCCACCAGGTGGGGATCCCGCCGCACGAGACGGTGATCCGGATTCCCGCCCGCATGGTACCGATTCTGAGAGAGGCCTGTGATGTCGCAGAACAGCGTGCCCGACTTCGCTGAACTGCTGGGCGGCGCACAGCACACGGCCGTGCATCTGGAGATGCGCGACGTCTACGGCGTCGGCGATGAGGTCGAAGAGATCGACCGCTTCACCCGCACCGGTGAGATCACCCTGGATCCCACCGCCTCGTTCTGGCCCGAGTGGCTCGCCATCGTGAAGGACACCCTCGCGAGGGGCGTCGTCATGCGCCGCGCCCGGATCGTCTCCGAGCCGGTCACCGACTACATCCGGTGGGAACACGCCGTGACCCCGCTGAACCTGGGCGCCGGCGAACAAGTGCGCTGGCTGCCCCGACGGCACGCCTCCGACATCCCTCTGCCGGGCAACGACTTCTGGCTGATCGACGACCGCCTCGCCGTGTTCCACTTCTTCACCGGCGACGGCGACTGGGCGAACCCCGGCTTCGAGTCCACCGAGGACCCGGCCGCAGTGCGGCTGTGCGCCACGGCGTTCGAGACCGTGTGGGAGCGCGGCATCCCCCACGAGAAGTACACCGTCTGAACCCCCTGAGCAGCCAATGACCGCCTCCCCCTCATCCAGCGCCCAAGGAGCCCGCGAAGCGCTCGCCGTGCGCTTGCAGCACCTGCGCAAGGACGCCGGCCTCACCGGAAAGGAACTCTCTGCCCGGTGCGGCTGGCACCCCGCCAAGACCACCCGCCTCCAAAAGGGCGAGGCACCGCCCTCGGACGCGGACATCCGCACCTGGTGCACAACCTGCGGCGCCGACGACCAGGCCGACGACCTCATCGCCACCGCCCGCGCCGTCGACTCCATGTACCTGGAGTGGCGCCGCCTGCACCGCACCGGCATGCGCAAGGTCCAAGAGGACTTCTACGCCCTGTACGAGCGCACCCGCATCTGCCGGGCGTACCTCTCCAACGTGCCGCCCGGGTTCCTGCAGACACCCGGCTTCGCCACCGCCCTCATGGAGCAGATCACCGCCTTCCAGGGCACCCCCAACGACGTCACCGAGGCCGTGGCCGCCCGGGTCGCCCGCTCCCGGTTCCTCTACGAGGGCGGCCACCGCTTCGTCGTCCTCATGGAGGAATCCGTCCTGCGCTTCCGCACCGCCGGCCCCGACGCCATGCGCGGGCAACTGCGCCACCTCCTGGCCGTGATGCCCCTCGCGTCCGTCTCGCTGGGGATCATCCCGTTCACCGCGCAGCGCACCGTGTGGCCGCTGGAGGCGTTCTACCTCCACGACGACTTCCAGGCCGTGGTGGAGACACTGACCGCAGAGATCAACGTGACGCAGCCGCGCGAACTGGCCGACTACGCCAAGGCGTTCACCGGACTCGCGGAGATGGCCGTGTACGGCGACGCGGCCCGCACCCTCATCCAGGCCGCGATCGATGCCCTGGAATGAACCTCCGCAATTACCCGCAATTTCATTGAGGACAGAGCGGCGGTCTCCGTAGCGTCGAACGACACCGACGCACCCAGCAACAGAAGGCGGTGCCCATGAGCGCACCCACACCCGCCGGACCCGCAGCCCAGGAACGCGGACTCCAGCCGCCCGCCTTCGGCCGACCCTCCCCGGCGCTGATCGCCCGCGCCGACCGCGGCTACGCCCGCTTCCTCGCCGTCCAGGCCCCGGAGGACCCCACCGGCGACCACGGCCAGGACGACGCGACGAGGCACCGGTGAGCGACACCTACACCGTGATTTACGACCCCCACGGCCTGGTCGACGCCGAACTTCCGCTGGACCGTGCTCCGTACGAAGCACTTGTCACCGCCGTCCTCGCGTGGAAGGAACCCAACCTCACCCCACGCGACTACGAGCAGATCGTGCTCCAACTGACCGGGCACGCCCGCGCGGTCGCAGCCGACGTCCAGCGCCACGCCGCCGCGCTGCCGAAGAACGACGGCCGCGGCGCCCTCGCCGAAGTCGTCCTCCGTGAAGCCACCGGACGCCTCTCCCAGCCGATACAGGGCACCGCCCACTGCGCCCAGAACCGCGCCCGCCTCGTGCGGGCACTCTACGAACGGCTGGACCGCCTCACCGAACCCCTCCCGGCCGCCACGTAGACCACCTGGTGCACTCACCAGTCGTCAGGTGCGCTGCCCACCCACGCGATCGGCTGCCCCTCACTGTTGCGGCCTCAGTTCGGTTCCTCCATCGAGGTCTCGTGCCAGTCGTTCAGGACGCATGTGATGCCGAGCTGCTCCAGGCGCTCGCGCTGTCCCTCGGCAACCACACCGCCAGGGCCCATGCCGTGGACTGCGAATCCGGGCAGGACGTCGGCCTGGCCCTCTTCGTCGGCCACCAGCTCGCGCAGCGCGGTCTGCATCCCCATCAGAACTGGTTCTGCCACACCCGCAGCACTTTTGCCTGTCCCTGATCGTCCAGGGTGACAACCAGGAGGCTGAGGAATGTAGCGACTCCGGTGTGGACTCGGACCTCCCTGATCGCCGCCGTGTCGCCGTTGACCAGCAGCACCTGCCAGGTGAAGGGGCCCGCGCCATGCCGCGCCGCGGCCTGCGCTTGCCACCCCTCGACGATGGCCCTGCGGCCGATCCAGTCGGCTGCGTGCGGCCGCTGGTGGTATTCGCCGTCCCGCGTGAACAAAGCCTCGATGTCCGCAGCCTGACCGGTTCGCCAGGCGTAGATGTAGGCGCCGACCCAGCGGGTGACCTGGATCTGGGTGAGCATCGCAGTCCTCTCTCGGGAAACCCCAACACCAGGGCTCCTCTCCTGCCGTCATTGGACCGCCGTGGCCGCGCCACGGGACACGACGTGACGTGCACAGCCGACGGTGTTTCCTGCCACCCCCGGCCTGGCGCATCAGTCGGCACGACATCAGGCATTCACCTGCGCGGGTTAAGATCATCGGATCGTCCAGGGAGAGGCCGAGTGCCTTGCAGGTCTACGAGTCACACTCGGCCGAGGAACTGGAGCAGTACGCGGCCTCCTCGTTCGCACCCGCGCTCGCCGCCGTGCCCAAGGATTTTCACTGCCGCACGACACTGGCGGACCTGGGCGGCGGGATCGCGGCCGGGACCTTCACCACCCGCCCGCTGCGTATTCAGGCCACCCGCAAGGGCATAGCTCGCGGGGACGGGCAGGACACCCTGATGCTCTGCGTCCACCTCTCCGGCGCCGGAATGCTGCAACAGCACGGACGCGAGGCGTCCATCTCCGCCGGCATAGCGGTGCTCTTCGAATCCGGCACTCCCTTTGACCTGAACTACGCCCAGACCGGCGAAAGTCTGACCCTGCAGATTCCCCGAGACCTGCTCCCGCTGCGCGGTAATGAGATCTCCCAGGGACTCTCCCAGGCCATTCCCCTGAGCTCTCCGTCCTTGCAACTGCTGCGCCTGTACCTCGACCAGCTGCACAAGGTCGCCGGCAGCTTCTCCGCCCCGCAGCGTGGCGACGCCGCCCGCGCGGCCATCGACCTGCTCGCCATGACGCTGCGCGGCATGGCGCCCTCCGTGCAGGCCGACGACGTCCTGGTGGAGGTCCTGCGCGACCACATCCGCAGCAACCTGGGCGATCCGGCACTGACGGTGGCCGAACTCGCCCGGCGCCACCACATCTCGGTGCGGCAGGTCCACACGGTCTTCGCCAAAGCGGGCTCCACCCCGGCAGAATTCATCCGCTCAGAACGGCTGATCGCCGCACGGCGCCTCCTGGCCGACCCCGCCCAGCCCAGCCGCACGGTGGCCGCGATCGCCGCCGCCGCCGGCTTCGCCGAACTGCGGACCTTCGAGCGTGCCTTCCGCCGCGAGCACGGCCTGACGCCGGCCCAGTGGCGTACCGACCTGCCCCGGCCCCGCACGGACACGACACACAACTAACATCCGGCCGGCCACGAGAGCTCCCGCCCAGCCAGTTCCCGCGCACATCGCGCTGCCCTCACTGCCGGTGCGCCCGCTTGAAACTGCACTGGCAAGATTCCGACCGCTTACTGACTTCGGCTCGTTAGGGTGATCCGTCTCGAAGTCCCTGATGATGCGGCGCGGTTGGTTGTATCTCCTGGCGTGTGAGGTATGCGGATGGGGGCGGGCTGACGCCCGCGGGGCGTCGGCGCCGTGAGGCGGTACGGATGCAGGC
>NZ_JBEXCW010000133.1:0-15970 GCF_040605435.1 Streptomyces sp. NPDC005574 | reverse complement strand
GGCCGGCGACCGCAACACGGAGCTGCTGCTCAAGAAGGGCTGACCCGGCCCGCGGGCACCGCACGGGAGGAGGGGCCGCCGGCCGTGACGGAACCCCCGGAACTGCGGTGACTCAGGTCGTGTGCAGGGTCAGGCCGTAGCGGTTGAGGATCTCGTTGACCGGCTGGAACCAGGTCTCCCCGCCGGACGAGCAGTTGCCCCAGCCCCCTGAGGTGACTCCCTGGGCCTGGTCGCCGCTGATGAAGGAGCCGCCCGAGTCACCCGGCTCCGCGCAGACGTTGGTCTTCGTCATCTGGTGCACCGCGCCCTGGCTGTAGTTCACGGTCTCGTTCTTGGCCAGCACGGTGCCGCAGTGCCAGTGCGACGTGGAACCGGAGCGGCAGATCGAGGCGCCGACCGGTGCCTCGGCCGAACCCCGCACCAGCTGGTCCGACACGGTGCCCCAGCCGAGCACGACCGGCACCGTCCACCAGCCGCTGCCCACGCTGACCCAGGCGTAGTCGTTGTCCGGGAAGGACGAGCCCTGGAAGGCGCCGACGTAGGAGTGGTCCCAGCCGCTGACCCCCGCCCCGGGCTGCCCGCAGTGTCCGGCGGTGACGAAGCCGCCGTACACCGAGAAGCCTATGGAGCAGCGGACGTTGCCCGTGTAGTAGGGGTCGCCGCCGACGGTTCCCGCGGCGAGGGTCCGCGGGACGGACCCGACGGTCCGCACCGTGACGGGGCCGGCCGCGCGGGCACGGGCGACGAACGCCTGGACATCGTTGTCGGAGCGCCGGTCGCCGACGACGTCCACGACGACCGTGCTGGCCGCCGGGTCGACGTGCCAGCCGCTCACGCCGGCGGGCGCGGTCAGTCCGTCCAGGCGGTTCTTGGTCTCGTCGAGCCGGCGCGCGCTGTGCCGCACGGTGCGGACGGCGGCGCCGGTGGAGCGGACGGCCCGTACGGTCGCGGCGGAGGCGCCGGAGGTGACGGCCACGGTCAGCCGCTCGTTCCTGGCGTCGAACCACGACCCGCCGTAGGCGGCTCCGGCGGTGCGCCGTGCCTTCGGTTCCAGGGCGGTGGCGGCGTGTTCGGCCGCGAGGCGTGCCTCGGCCTCGGCCGGTGACAGCCCGAGGTCCCGTCGCATCGCCTCGATCAGGCCGGCCGAGGCCGCGGGGGCGGCGGCACGGGTGGGGGAGGGTTCTCCGGCCGAGGCCGGCAGGGTGCCCGCGGTGGCCCAGCTGCCGAGCATGAGCAGGGCGGCGAGGCCGGCGCGCTTGAGTCCGTTTCGTCTCACAGGGGTTGCCCTTCGTCGTTCCAACGAGGTGGGGTGGAACAACCGCATTCTGAGAGCGCTCTCATCGTGGTTGGGGCGAGCGTAGACCCGCTTGCCTGTCAGGTCCATACCAAGGTGCGACAAGGTCGGCGGCCGTGGCCCGCGCCGGACGTTCCCGGCGCGGGCCATGGAGCGGCGCTGTGCGGCGCCGGCCGGTTCAGGGTCGGACGTAGGTCCTGGTGAGGATCTCCATGTTGTGGCCGTCGGGGTCGGTGAAGTACGCGCCACGGCCGCCGAACAGGTCGTTGACCCGGCCGGGCCGGGTGTGGCGCGGGTCGGCGAAGTAGGTGACTCCGGCCGCCTCCAGGCGGGCGATCATCACGTCGAACCGCGTCTCGGGCACGAGGAAGGCGTAGTGCTGCGACTGGATCGGCTCGTCGCGCTTCTCGTAGTAGTCGAGCGTCACGCCGTTGCCGAGGTCGACGGGGACGAACGGTCCGAACGGTACGCCGACCTCCAGGCCCAGGATCTCGGCGAGGAACCCGGCCGACCGGTGACGGTCGGTGGCGTAGACGGCGGTGTGGTCGAGCTGGACGGTGGACGCGGCCGGCGCGCAATCGCGCGCGGTCAGTTGGTCGTCGGGCATGAGGATGCTCTCTCCGTGTCTGGTGAACGCAAGGGGAGGGCGCGCATACGGCGCCTGAGGCGAGGACAGGGAGAGGGGCGGGCCTCGGGCCCGCCGCGTGCTCAGGCCGAGGCCGGGACCCTCACTCGTGAATGGCCCATGGCCGACCCGGCAGTCACCCGGCCGACCTTAACGACCCTCGCGGGTCGGGGCAACGCCCTTTCCCGCGAGGCCGCGCCAACCGGCCGGCCGGCCGCGGCCGGTGAGGCGGTCAGCCCGCCCGTACGGGGTGAGCACGCGGCGGCCAGGTCTCACCCTTCGCCGGACGCTCCCCGCGGGTGTGACCGGGTGAACTCGTCGGCGAGCAGGCCGAGCATCACGAGGTCCTGGTGGCGGCCGGCGGAGAACACCTGGTCCCGCAGGCGGCCCTCCTCCACGAAGCCGAGTCGCCGGTGGAGGATCAGCGAGGCCTCGTTGTGGGCGAACACCCGGGCCTGGCACTTGTGTTGGCGTCGCTCACCGAACATGAAGCGCAGCAGCATCACCACCGCTTCGGTCGCGTAGCCCTTGCGACGGTGGTCGGCGCCCAGGGTGACGCCGTACTCGAACCAGCCCGCGCGCGCGTCGGCGTGGTGGACGCCGACGGAACCGACCGCCTCGCCCGTGCCGAGGGCCTCGATCACCAGGGCGAAGCGGTCGCCGTCGGATCCGGCGACGGACCGCTCCTTCGCCCAGGTGCGGAAACTCTCGGCGGAGCGGGGCGGGCCGAGCAGATCGCCCAGTCCCTCCTCGTCCGCGGCGAAGCCCATGAAGGCCGTCCAGTCGTCGGGCTCGATGCCCCGCAGGCGTACGCGTGTGCCGGTCCAGAACGATGCCATGCCCTATTCGATCACGTCATGGACCCGGGCGCGGGCGCCTTCCGGGCCTTGGCCGAACCGGGTGATCGGCCTGCGCGCGGGGCCAGTTGGCGACCCCACGCGCCCGCGCACCTGGCACCGCCGACCCGGTCGGCGCCGCCGTGCGCACACCGGCCGGACGCCGGCTGGTCGGAAGCACGGCCGGCTGTGCACGAGACTGTCCCTGACCGCACCGCGCCGCTCGCCGGCCGGTACGGACAGGCACTGATCCGGGAGGGACCAACACAATGATCATCTTCGGCACCAAGGGATACCTGTACCAGCTCGCGATACTGACGCTGGTGTGCGGCCAGTGCGGCAATCCGTCCGCGCACACGCTCAGGAAGCGCGTCACGAAGTTCACGCTGTTCTTCGTGCCGCTGTTCCCGATCTCGACCAAGTACGCGACGCAGTGCACCTTCTGCGGCGCCGAGCAGAAGATCACCAGGGAGCAGGCCGAGCAGCTTCAGGCGCAGGCCGCCGGCGGCCTCGGCGGTCAGCCCCAGACCCAGTCGCAGCAGCAGCCGTACCAGTCCTGACCGACGCGGCGCACGGCCGGCCGGGTCCGGCCGCGCGCGTCCGCCCGGACCGTGAGCCGGTCCGGGCGGACGCCGCGAGGGGACGCCGCCGGAAGATGCCGACGGGTCGTGCGGTCAGCAGGTCAGCCGGTCGGCAGGTCAGCCGGTGGTCAGGGCGTCAGCTGCCACTGCCGGATGTAGCCCACGTCGATGGACGCGAGGTCCCGGACCCGGAGTTTCCAGGTGCCCTCCACGGGCTGGGCGGAGGCGTTCACGGTGAACGTCTGGTCGACGTTGTCCGCCGAGCCGCCGCTGCGGTTGAGGAGCGGGTACACGCTCCCGTCGGGGCCGACCAGGTCCACGGTCAGGTCGCCGCGGTAGGTGTGCACGATGTCGACGTAGACCTGCGTGGTGGCGGAGGCGCTGCCGGGGCGGCCCGTGATGGTGATCGGTGACTCCACGGCCGCTCCCGCGTCGGGGATGTCGACCCGGGCGGAGTTGGCGTAGACGTAGGCGATCCGCCAGTCGAAGTCCGTGGTGACGGACGCGCCGGTGCTGTCGGTGACGGTGACGGTGACGGCACTGGTCCCGGCGGTCGTCGGGACCCCCGAGATCCGGCCCTGTCCGTCGATGCTCAGGCCGTCGGGCAGACCGGCCGCGTCATAGGTGAGGGTGGCGTCGGCGTTCGTGGTGTACGCGTCGACCTGGAGGGCGACTTCCTGGCCCACCCCGCTGGTCTGGTCGGCGAGGGGGGCGACGTTGACGCCCAGCGCGATCCGGTCGCCGACGTCGATGGCGGCCCAGGCGCCGGCGACGGCGAGGTAGGTGTCGCTGTACGCCCCGAAGAGGTCGGCGGCGGCTTGGAGCGTGGCGACGCGCGCCCCGGCGTAGTTGGTCGACGAGGTCATGTACGTCGTCAGCGCCCGGTACCAGATGCGTTCGGCGTTGCCGATGCCTATGCCGGTGACCGGTGCGCCGTCGAAGGTCGGGCTGTCGTAGGAGACCCCGTTGACGGTCTTGGCGCCGCTGCCCTCCGAGAGCAGGTAGAAGAAGTGGTTCGCGGGGCCCGAGGAGTAGTGGACGTCGACGCTGCCGAGGGTGGAGCTCCAGTAGTCGCGGGAGGCGCCGTCCCTGGAGGGCTTGTCCATGTAACGCAGCGGGGTGCCGTCGCCGTTGATGTCGATCTTCTCGCCGACGAGGTAGTCGGGGACGTCGGCCGGCAGGTCGGCGTGGAACTCCACGGCGGCGGCGAAGATGTCCGAGGTCGCCTCGTTGAGGCCGCCGGACTCGCCCGAGTACGTCAGGCCCGCGGTCGCGCTGGTGACGCCGTGGCTCATCTCGTGCGCGGCCACGTCGAGCGAGGTCAGCGGGTGCGTGTTGCCCGACCCGTCGCCGTACGTCATGCAGAAGCAGCTGTCGGACCAGAAGGCGTTCACGTAGTTGCTGCCGTAGTGGGCGCGGCTGTAGGCGGCGACGCCGTCGTTGCGGATGCCGTTGCGGCCGTGCACGTCCTTGTAGTAGTCCCAGGTCGCCGCCGCGCCGTAGGCCACGTCGACGCCGGCGGTCTGCCGGTCGGCCTGACTGCCGTCGCCCCAGACATCGTTGTCGTCGGTGAACAGCGTGCCGGTGCCGGAGGTGCCCTGGTTCAGGTCGTACGTGCGGTGACCGGCCCGGTCGCCGTCGACGAGCTGGTACGTCGAGCCCGACAGCGTGGTGCTCAGCGGAACCGGTCCGCTGAACTGTCCGGTGCCCGTTCCGGTGTCCACGCCCTCGTACTTCTGGAGCGTCTTGCCGGACGCCGCGTCGGTGACGACGTGGAGTTCGCTCGGTGTGCCGTCCCGCTGGACGCCGTCGACCACGGTCTCCCAGGCCAGGACCGGTTCGGTGGCGACGGCCCACACGACGAGCCGGGGTGCCTCACCGACGCGGGCCCGCGCGGCGTCGGCCTTCGTCGCGGTGGCGAGCGCCTTGCTCCGGGCGGTGGCGGCACTCACCCGCGCCTTGGTGGACGGGACCGCGAGGTCCTTGTCGGTCGCCGTGGAGACCGTGGTCCTGCCGTCGTCGACGTGCACCACGAGGTCGCCGCCGAGGACGGGCAGGCCGTCGTAGGTACGGTCGTAGCGGGTGTGCGTGGTGCCGTCGGCGTCCTGGACGACGTCCTTGACCAGGAGCTTCTCTCCCGCGCCGAGGTCGAGTCGCCGCGCGGTGCCGGCCGCGGCCGCCTTCGCCTTCTTCAGCAGGGCGGTGCGCCTGGCCGGCGACATCGCGGCGGGGGCGGCGCCGGCTCGGGGGTGGGCGCTGATCCGGGCCGGGCCGCCGGGGTCCGCCGGCGCGCCGGAGGCGCTGCCGCTCTGCAGGGCGACGGTCATCAGGGTGGTGGCGGTGGTGAGGGCGAGGGCCGTGGTGTATCTGAGCCGGTGGGTGCTGCGGCGGGGCTGGGGCAAGGTCTTCTCCTTCTGCGACGGACCGGCCCGGGGGTGCAGGCCGGTGGGGCGGGCCGGCGGGATGCGGCCGGTCCGGGTTCGCTGAACGGAAGGGAACGCCGCACGGGCCGCCCGGCGCGGGAGTCCGCGGCGGCGAGGGCGTGCGACAGGGGGAGGTGGGGGAGTGAAACGTGGGGGGAGAACGTGGGGGAGGAGTGAGGTGCTGTGGGGGGAGTGAACGATCGGTGAACGTTCGCAAGAAGGGTGACATCCTGCACACAGGGTTGTCATGGATGTGACAACACAACGGCTTGAACTGACCATTGCGTACTGGGAGTTCATCACCCGGAGGAGAGGTTTCCGGCCGAAGCCGGGAGCACGAGCACGGAAGGCACGGCTACGGCGACGCGCGTGCCCGCCGGCTCAGCCGCGGTGTTCCTCACCGGTCCGCCGCCGCAGCGGGGGAACGGGCCCGGGACCCGTCGGCCCGGCGTCCGGGAGCAGACACGCGAGGAGGGCCGCGGTGTCGTCGTGCAGCCGGCCGCGGCTGTAGGCGAGCAGGTCCGCGTGCAGGCGGTCCAGCAGCTCCCGGGGCGGCAGCGGCCCCCAGGACCGGACGCGCTCCACGAACGGGTAGAAGGAGCCGCCCGGATCGCGGGCCTCGGTGACGCCGTCGGTGTAGAGCAGCAACTGGTCGCCGACCAGGAAGGTGTGCTCGTCGACGTGGTACGGCTCCCCGACGAGCACCCCGAGATTGAGCGGCGGCGCGGGCCGGGTCGCGTCCAGCTCCCACACCTGGCCGGAGCGTAGGAGCAGCGGCGGCGGATGCCCGCAGTTGACGATCCGCAGGACGCGGGCCTCGCCGATGATCTCCGCGAACACCGCGGTGACGAAACGCTCGCCGATCTCGCTGCCGGGCAGCTGCGCCGCCCGGCGGTTCATGCTGGTCTCCACCCGCCCGGCCAGGGCGGGAAGGTCGCGCTCGTCGTGTGCGGCCTCGCGGAACGCGCCGACCAGGGCCGCCGCGGTCTCCACCGCGAGCAGACCCTTGCCCCGGACGTCACCGATCAGCAGACGTACGCCGTGCCGAGTCGGTACCGCCTCGTAGAGGTCACCGCCGATGTGCGCCTCCGCCGCGGCGGACAGGTACAGGCTCTCCAGCTCGATGGTGCCGACGCGGTGCGGGATGGGGCTCAGCAGGACGCGCTGCGCGATGTCGGCCACGAACCGCACGGTGGCGAGCGTGCGTTCGCGGCGGGTGCGGTGGGCGGCCAGGATCGCCGCCAGGGCGCCGACCAGGACGGTGCAGCAGTACGCGGCGACGTAGTTGCGGTCCCACAGGTAGCCGACGGAGCGTCCCGCGCAGCACGGGGTGCCCGCCAGGACCCCCTCGAACCCGACGGAGAACACGGTGATTCCGGCCACGGCCATCAGCCCGTGGGCGAACGCGGCCACCAGCGGGAGCGCGACCAGGAGGAAGCTCACCGGCCACTCGACGGGCGTCAGGGGTTCGATCACCAGGACGGCGGCGACGTAGAGAACGGGAAGCCAGCGCATCCAGCGGGGTGGGGCCGGGAGTGCCAGGCCGTTCCCGCCCGGCCCTTCCGCACGGCGGCCGCCCCCGGTGCCCCGGCCGCGCCGCCTCACCGACCGCTCCCGCACGGCGGCACCGGCGGGCCGGTCAGGCGTGGCGACGCGGGGTCCGGGAGCGGTCGACACGCCTGACGGCTCGGCTGAGGCAACCTGCACACACGGAACTCCCGGCACCGGATCCTGGCAAGAGGTCCAGCCTCCGGTGCCGCGCCACGGCGTGCCGGTCATTGCTCCGGTCAGCGGCATGTCCGGCGGGGCCGCTCGCCGGCCGCCGCCGGTCATCGGCCGGGCGAGAGCCAGGGCAGCGGGTCGGTGTAGCGCCCGTCGTAGATGACCTCGAAGTGCAGGTGGGGGCCTGTGGACAGACCGGTGGACCCGGCCAGGCCGATCGGGGTGCCGGCCTGCACCGCCTGGCCGACGGTGACCTGGAGGGCCGACAGATGGCTGTAGGTCGTCTCCAGGCGTCTGCCGCCGACGGTGCCGTGGTCGACGACGACCCGGTTGCCGTACGCCTTGGTCAGCGCGGCGAACACCACACGGCCCGGCGCGGCGGCGGTCACCCGCGTGCCCTGGGCCGCGGCGAAGTCGACCCCGGTGTGCAGCTTGGTCACCCCGGTCAGCGGGTGCACGCGGGACCCGAAGGGCGAGGTGACGGTGAGAGCGTTCAGCGGCGCGACCAGCACACCGCCCGTCGCCGTCGCGGTGCCGCCGCCGGACGTCTCCTGGTCGGCGGCCCGGTAGCGCGGCAGCAGGGCCTTCACCTCGGTGACGTAGACACGCGCGTCGGGTGGCACGCGGCCCGCCTCGATGACCGCTCCCGTTCCCTGCGCGTAGGCGGCGAGGGTGAGGTCCACGAGGTCCCCGTTGACGGTGCCGTCGGTCCTGAGGTCGGTCACCTTCCCGGCGAGTGAGCAGTCCTGCCGGCCGAGGGCCATGATGGCGTCCGCCGGATCGCGGGGCGAGGCGTGCCCGTTGCCGTCGTCGTCCTTGCCCCAGGTCCGCCACCGGGCGTCCGTGAACCCGGCGATGCCCTTCTCTCCCGACAGCCGTCCGTCGCCGTCGTGCCAGCCGGAGAGCTGGTCGATCTGCGCGGCGAGCAGCGACGGCGTGACCACCGTGCAGGCCGAGGCCGCCTTGCGCAGCCACGGAAGGTAGGAGGGGTCGAGGTGGGCGGCGGCAGCGGGCCCGGAATCGGTCTCCTGCGGCCAGATGGTGGACAGGCCGCCGGTCAGGGCGAGGTAACCGGACACCCCGACCAGGGCGGTGAGACCCGGCAGAACCAGCAGCGTGAAGAGTCCGGGGCCGCGCCGGCCGCGTTTCCCGGCCCGTGCGGACGACCCTGCCGCTCGCGCCTGCTCCGGCTCCCCGGGGTCCCGGTCCGCATCCTGCCGGTGCGATGCCTCGGGGTCCGCCGCCTGCCTCGCGTCCGGTCGGGACTCGGTCACCTGGGGACTCCGAGGACTCCGTGCGCTGCGACGCGTCCGGACGCCGGTACCGGTTCCCGCGGAAACAAGGTGCTCACGGGCGGACGGTAGCGTTGTACCGCCGCGGATCCACCGGGCGCCGAGGCACGGTGGCCTGCCCGAACGGGCAGAGCGCGTGTCCGTTCCGGCGCGTCGCGGCGACGTTCACCCACCTGTCCGGCGCGCCGCACATGATCGGGTCGGCATTCCCGGGCGAAGGCGGGGCAGGCGCATCGGGTGCGAGCCGGTAGCCGGTGGAGGATCGTCAGGAGGGCATGCCGTGCCGGCGCGGGCGCCGGCCGACCCGGCGCCGCACGGCCGGCCGACCGTCTCCCGGCCCGTACGGATCATGACCCGTCCGCCCGCGCCGCAGCCGGCGTCCGGCGGACCCGCGGAAGGAGTCCCTGTGACCACGTTCGTCATCACCGTGCCCGGCACGTTCGTCCACGGCATCTCCGAGGACACCTGCTCCGACATCAAGCGCAGCCTGCGCCCCCAGGACCCGAAGAACACGGACCTGGGCGAGAGCGAGGAACTGAGCCTGCTGACGGTCGACGAGGACGGCATGTTCGTGGCCCGCGTGGAGGTCGAGGCCGCGGACCAGTCGGGGGCCGAGAGCGAAGCCGTGCGGCTGGTGTCCACGGCACTGCGCGACAGCGGCGTCAGCGAGGCGGACGCCCCGCTGGGAGCGGCGATCGTCACCGGCATCGACAGCGAGTTCTGACGCCCACCCGAGCGGTCTCCCGGTTCACCGACTCCGCGCTCACCGCACCATGAACGCGGTCTTCCGGCTCGCCGAGTCCACGCTCACCCCACCGCGAACCGGAACGCCCCCGTGCTGCCGCCCATGGACAGCCAGATGTGGCCGTCCTCCCTGACCAGGCGCAGGGCGACGTGGGCGCAGCCGGGGCAGCGGGCCGTGAGGCCGGGCTCGGGGCCGTAGACGTGCAGGTCGGCGAGGGGGCCGGAGCGGGTGCACTCGGGGCAGCGCCACCAGGCGGCGGTGGGCTCCACGGCGAGGATCTCCGAGAGCGGTCCGGCGAGGCAGTTGCCGTCCAGGTGGGCGGTGGTGTCGGCCACGAGGTCCTCCGATGGGTGGGTCAGCCGAAGCGTTCGGTGCGGATGGTGGCCGGGTCCCGGCCCAGGCCGGTCAGGAGGTCGGCGGCGGTCTCGACGAAACCCGTGGGACCGCACACGTAGACCGGCGCGGACGGGCCGAGCCGGGCCGCCGGGTCCGCCAGGTCGGCGGCGGTGACACGGGCGGGCTCGCGGGTGCTGCCCGGCGGGGGCTCGCGGGTGTACAGCACGCGGACGTCGAGGCCCGGATGCCCGGGGCCGAGGTGGTCGCGGTACCAGACGTCGTCCTCGCCGCGCACGGAGTACACCAGACTCAGAGGGGCGTCCGAGGCGGCTTCGCGATGGGCCCGGATCATCGCCGCGAGGGGGACGATCCCCGCACCGCCCGCCACCAGAAGAGCCGGTTCACCCGTGCTGGGCCGCCAGACGAACCAGTTGCCGAGCGGCCCCCTGACCTCGACGTCGGTGCCGGTCGGCAGGGCGTCGGCGAGATACGGCGAGACCTCGCCCCCCGGCACGCCCTGCACGCCCAGCTCGATCCGGTCGCCGTCGGTGGGCGCGGCCAGGGAGTAGCTGCGGACGGCCTGGTAGCCGTCGTCGGCGGTGAGGCGCACGTCGACGTGCTGGCCGGGCAGGTGGCCGGGCCAGCCGGGGACGTCGAAGACGAGGGTGCGTGCGGTGGCGCTCTGCGGACGGCGTTCGACGAGCTGTGCCCTGCGCCAGCTGACGGCCATGATCAGTCGCCCCAGTTCCGCTGCTCACGCCATGGATCGCCGTAGTTGTGGTAGCCGACGCTCTCCCAGAAACCGGGCTCGTCGTCGTCCGTGAGGCGCAGCCCCCGCACCCACTTCGCGGACTTCCAGAAGTACAGGTGGGGTACGAGCAGGCGGGCCGGGCCGCCGTGTTCGGGGGAGAGGGGGTGGTCGTCGTAGGTGTGGACGATCCAGGCCTGGCCGTCGAGGAGGTCCTCCAGCGGGAGGTTCGTGGTGTAGCCGCCGTAGCTGCTGACGACGACGTGGTCGGCCGCCGTCTCGACGTTCTCGAAGAAGGCGTCGAGCGGAACGCCGCGCCACCGGGTGTCGAACTTCGACCAGCGGGTCACGCAGTGGATGTCGTGCACCGTCTCCTGCTGGGGCAGCGCCATCATCTCGTCCCACGTCCAGGCGTGTCTCTCGCCGAGTTCCGTGGTCACGGTGAACTCCCAGGTGTCGGCCTCGATCCGGGGCGTGGGGCCGGCCGACAGCACGGGGAACGACTCGGTCGGGTACTGGCCGGGCGGCAGCTTTTCAGCCGCACGGCGGCCGCGCCCCTGGAAGCCGGGGGAGAAGGTGTTCACGGCGTCATCTCCTGAGCACGTCTGACGGGATGCGTGCGAAGGTCCACCAGTCAGTGTCGGGCGCGGGGGGCCTGTTCACCAGTCGGTTGCCCTGCGCGCGGGACCGGGGGCGCCGTCGCCGTTCCCGGTCCTCGGCGTCGACACGCTAACCGGCGCGGGGCCCCGCGGATGGCCCGCCCGCGCACCGCCACTGGTCCCCCGGTGCACTCCCGGCCACGGGCAGGATTCGGCGCGCCGAATCGTGCGGGGCGCGCTGCCGGTGCGGGGCGCGCCGACCGGCCCGGTTGGTCCACACCGGAGTGGGCACTTGGCGGTGAGGCGCGGCAGTGTGGTCGGGAGGTGAGGCGGGGCGGGTGCGGCGTCGGCCGGTCGCACCGGCACCCGGGCCCGCCCCGCCTCCCGCCCGCTCCGGCGGAGGGGGCTCGCGAAGCCCGGCCCGCTGTCGCCCCCGCCGCCCCGCCACCGGCTCGGGGACGGCTTCGGCACGGAAAGGAACACGAACATGCAGCAGTACGGCCCGGACCGGGACCACCGGCGCCCCGAAGGGGTCAGCGACGAGACCGTGGAGGCACTCGGGGCGCTGTCCAAGGCGCTGGAGACCACCGAGCGAGCCAGGGGTCACCTCTACGGATTCCACCAGCTGACCGGCACCGCGGACCTCGAACTGGACCGGGCGGTCGAGCTGTTGCGCAAGGCGGGCCACGAGGAGTGGGCCGAGCGGGTGCAGACGGAGATCCTGGGCCGCAACGTCATCCCGGGGCACTGGACCTTCCAGATCGTCGAGGCGTACGACGACACCTACCACCAGCCCTTCCGGAACCTGGAGCGGGACGCCGTGGACCAGTTGGCGCAGGGCCGCGACCACCTGTACGAGGCGGAGATGAAGGAGTCCCGGCGCACCGTCGGCCACCCCGATCACACCGCCCGCCCCGACGTCCCTCCCGAGCCCCGCCCATGAGCGGCGGCGCCCGGGACCGGCGGGACGACGGCGGGCGGGCGACCGGACCACGGAGCGCTCGCGCCGTAGGCGCAAGCGAGAAGGGACGAGCCCGTGGGTGACAGTCCGCTGGAAGGCCGCGTCGTCGTGGTGACCGGGGCGGCACGCGGCGTGGGAGCGGCCTTGGCGAGGGAACTCGATCGGCGCGGCGCACGGTTGGCGCTGCTCGACCACGACGGTCCGGCGCTGGAGAGGACGGCCGCCGCGCTGCCGAACGCGGCGCTGGCCCTCGACGTCGACGTCAGCGACTACGCGGCGCTGAGCGAGGCCGCCAAGACCGTCCGGAGCCGGCTCGGCCGTCCGTCGGTGGTCGTGGCGAACGCGGGCATCGCCGAGGGCGGTCCCTTCGCCCTGACGGAGCCCGCGACCTGGCGCCGGGTGATCGACGTGAACCTGACCGGGAGCGCGCAGACGGCCCGGGCGTTCCTGCCGGACCTGGTGGCGACGGCCGGCTACCACCTGCAGATCGCCTCGCTGGCGGCGATCGGCGCCGTACCGATGATGAGCGCCTACTGTGCCTCGAAGGCCGGCGTCGAGGCGTTCACCCACGCCCTGCGGGCCGGGGTGGCGCACCAGGGGGTCGCGGTCGGTATCGCCTACCTCAACTGGACCGGCACCGACATGATCCGCGACGCCGACCGGTTCCCGGCGCTGAGCGAGCTGCGGGGCCACATGCCCGCGCTCACCCGGCGGGTCAGCCGGGTGGAGGTGGTCGCCGAGCGGCTGGCGCGTGCCGTGGAGAGCCGGAGCACCGCCGTGTACCTCCCGGCCTGGCTGCGTCTGGTGCAGGCGGCGCGCGCCGCAGTGCCTCCGGTGGTGCTGCGGGTGTCCCGCCGCGAGCTGTCCCGCCTCCCGGGCGGGGAGCCGTTGCGTTCCTCCGGCCTGCTGGGTGCCGGCGGCCGGGCCGACCGGGCGGCGACCCGGCGGCGCACGGGATCCCGCCCCGAGTGAGGCGTACGCCGCCGGGTGCTCGCCGCGCGGTGCGGCGGAGGCCGCCCTACCCGGGCGGGGCCTGGCGGGGTGTCACGGGGTCCACCTGATGTTCGGGTTGACCTGACCGGTCCAGTTGAAGATGGCCATGTTGTCCCAGCCGTTCCCGCTGCCCGCGATGTCGGCGGGGTCCCAGCCGTTGCCGGTGACCGCGTACCAGGTGGGCTCCCAGTAGAAGACGCCGATCGCGCCGGAGCTGCGGGCGGTGTTCTGCACGGCGGCGAAGTTGTCGGCCTGTCCCTGCCAGCTGAGCGGGTAGCCGGAGCAGCCGGAGGTGACCGAGTTGCTGGTGCTGTCCGCGTTGGCCGAGGTGAACGGGTAGGCGGTCTCGGCGATGACGACGTCCTTGCCGTAGCGGGACTTCATGTCGGACACGACGCCGCCCATGTTGGCGAGGGTGCCGTGCCACGGGCAGTAGTAGGACAGTCCCGTGACGTCCCAGCTGACGCCTTTGGCCTTGATGCCGTCGTAGAACCAGCGGGCGTGGGCGTCGCTGTCCGAGTTGGCCGTGTGGACGATCACCTGGGTGCCGCTGTTGCAGGCCTTGGTCGCGTTGTAGCCGGACTTGAGGAGCAGGCTGACGTTGGTGAAGTCGTTGTTGACGACCTTTCCCTCGTCCCACAGCATGCCCACGTTGATCTCGTTGCCGATCTGCACGCTGTCCGGGGTCGTGCCCTGGGACTTGAGGCTCGTGCAGACGTCGTAGGTGTAGTCGTAGACGTCGGTCTGCAGTTGGCCGATGCCGTGGCCGGACCAGGCCGCGGGTTTCTTCTGGTTGCCCGGGTCCGCCCAGGTGTCCGAGTAGTGGAAGTCGACCAGCAGCTTGAGCCCCTTGGCCTTGACCTGTTTCGCGTACGCCAGCACCTTGGCCTTGTTGTTGTAGCCGCTGGCCGGGTTGTTCCAGACGCGCAGCCGGACGTAGTTGACGCCGAGGCCCTTGAGGATGTCGAGCGGGTCCTTGGCGGTGCCGCTCGCGTCGTAGTACTTGGCCCCCAGGTCGAGGGCTCGCTGCGCGGTCGAGACGTCGGCGCCGAGCATGCTGAGCGTGCCGGCGGCCGAGGCGGGCGTGGGTGTGGTGAGCAGGGACGCGGGCAGGGCGACCGCGGCCAGGAGCAGAGCGGCCTTGACTGTGCGGCCCGGACGGCTGAAGGGCATCCCGACCTCCTTCGATCGAGACGGTGCCATGCCGGACCGATGGTCTGGCATGTGCATGCGGGTATCCGTGAACGTTCACAGTAGAAGTGGCATGAGGGGCTGTAAATAGATGTGTCGGCTGCATTTCCGGCTGGTGTACTGCGTGATACCGCTGAACTGTGTTTTGGGTACGTGCACAGAAAATGGCACAGGTCGGTACAGTCGCGGCCACCGGTTTCCCTCACCTGACGGCAGGCTTCCGCCGTACGGGTCGGGGGTGGTTTCGATCGGAGTGTTGCCGCCGGGGCTGTGTGCAAGGCGGCCGCATAGTGCCCGTATGACGCGTACCCGCACGGCTGTGCTCTGCGCCGCCGCCCTCCTCGCCGCCACCCTGCAGACCACCGCCGCGACCGCCGCCCCCGGCTCCCGCGACGAGGCGTGCGCCGCCACCAGGCACCCGGGGGACCAGGCCCGACAGGTCCTCGACATCGTCCGCGAGGCCCGCCGGGACCTCGACCTGAAAGCCGCTCTCGTCCGGGTCACCGTCGACGGCCAGGAAGTCGTCACCGGAGCGGTCGGCGAGTCCCTGACGGACGTGCCCGCCACCCCCGCCATGCACTTCCGCGCCGGCTCCGTCGGCATCGCCTACCTCGGCACCGTACTGCTCCAACTGGTCGAAGAGCACAAGGTGGACCTCGACGAGCCCGTCGCCCGCTGGCTGCCCGACCTGCCGCACGCCGACGAGATCACCCTGCGCATGCTCGGCGACTCCACCTCGGGCCTGCACGACTACGTCACCGACCCGGTGTTCCTCAAGAAGCTCTACGCCGACCCGTGGCAGCACTGGACCCCCGAGGAACTGGTCGGCATCTCCACCCGCCACCCGCTGTGGTACGAGCCCGGCACCAACTGGAGCTACTCGCACGCCAACTTCGTCCTCCTCGGCCGCGCCCTGGAGGAGATCACCGGCACCCCCCTCGAACGGCTCCTGGACGAACGAGTCATCCATCCCCTGGGACTGCGCAACACGCGCGACAACAACACCGCGCTCATCCCGCCGCCCGTCCTGCACGCCTACGACTCCGAACGCGGCCTGTACGAGGAGTCCACCTACTTCAACCCGTCCTGGACCACCGCCCCCGGCGCGGTCCTGACCACCGACATCTGCGACCTCGCCCGCTCCGGGCAGGCCATGGGATCCGGTGAACTGCTCTCCCGGCGCGCCTTCCGCACCCAGCTGAACCCGGGCACGATCGGCCTCGGGCATGCGACGAAGAACTGTCCCGCCACGGTCTGCCTGCCGATGACCGAGAAGTTCCACTTCGGTCTCGGTGTCATCGTCAAGAACGGCTGGGTGCTGCAGAACCCGTCCTTCTTCGGCTACGCGGCCGAGATGGCCTACGAACCGCAGCAGCGTCTGACCATCGCGGTGTCGACGACCGTGGGACCTGACGCCCCGGGCGGCAACACCGCCCAGACGATCACCGAGCGGATCGCGGAGCTGCTGTCCCCCGGCCATCCGCTCGCGGACTGACACGGCGACGACCTGCGGCGACGGTACGTCCGCGGGTCGTGGCAACGCCGGGTCGCGGGGGGGGCCGCCCCACCCCCCCCCCGCGGCGGGCGCTCCCCCGCGCGCGGCTGCGGCGCCCCCGCACCTGCC